>JAGOCY010000244.1 GCA_017998495.1 Corallincola sp. | reverse complement strand
GCCCCGGCTGGCGTGGTTGAACACCCCATCGAGGACCACATGCATGCCGCGCCGGTGGGCCTCATCGAGCAGCTGGCGCAGCGCCGCATTGCCGCCGAGCAGCGGATCGACCTGCAGGTAGTCGTAGGTGTGGTAGCGGTGGTTGCTGGCCGAGGCAAAGATCGGGTTGAGGTAGAGCGCCGTCACCCCGAGATCGCGCAGGTAATCGAGCTTCTCGGCCACGCCGTAAAGATCGCCGCCCTGATAGCCCTGCAACCTTGGGTCCGAGCCCCAGGGCATAAACTGCAGCCCAGCGTCATGGCGCATGGCGCTGCCACGGGCAAAGCGGTCGGGATAGATCTGGTAGAAAACGGCGTGTTTCACCCACTCGGGGGTGTGAATGGTGGTCATAACGGCAACCCCTGATACCAGCGGTAGGCTGGCCTGTGGTTCAAGGGTAGCAGGCTGCCGGCGGCTGGATTGTGCGCCCGCTCAGCGGGTGAGTAGTAATGCCTCTACGTGGCGGCAGATGCGGCTGCGCCGCAGCAATTCGCGGGGTGTCGCCCCCGCCCGACGAGCCAAGGGAGGGTCGCCGAACCCTCCCTTGGCGAACCCTGTCGGCCCCCGAAGATCACCACCATCGGCAACTGTTATGTAATCAGCCGGGATACAGCAGCAGGGTTGGGCTCTGCTGCTTGCTCCTGCTGCTACTCAGGGTTACCGGCGAACACCACCACCACCCGGTCACCGCCGTTGCCATCATCCAGGCTGCGGGCGAAGGCGTAGCCGGATGAGGGCAGTTGTTGGTGCTGGCCGCTGGCGATGGCTGGGTGGCGCTGGCGGAAATGGGCCAGCCGCGACCAGTGGTCCACCAGCGGCTGCATCGCCCCTTGTGCCGCCGCCCAGTTCATATCGGAGCGGGTGCTGATGGCGAAGTCTTCACGCCAGGGGCCGGCTTCACGGCCGCTTTCGTCACCATAGGTGATCTGCACCGCCCCCGGCAGCATCAGCAGGGTATTGGCGGCCCGCCGCTGCAGCTGCTCATTGCTGTAGGCGGCAAAGAACAGGCGGGTGTCATGGCTGGAGATGTAGCTCATCGGCTGGTAACCGCGCTGCTCGCTGATGCCACGCTGATAACGCTGATAGACCTCTTCCGCCCGCGCCGGGCACAGGGCCAGCGGCATGGCGTGGTCATTCTGGTACTCAAAGTTAACCAGAGCATCAAAGCCATACTCGGGGTAATCGTCGGGCCAGGCCCCCTGCTGCCACACCTCGCCCACCAACCACAGCGGGGTGCCGGCGGTCGGGTCCTGCGGGTTGGCCCGGGCCCAGTCCGCACGGGCCTGCTCAGCGGCACGGCGGAACTGGCGCCAGGCCTCCTTCTCCACATGCTTGACGGTGTCGGCGCGCACCCCGTCCAGCCCATACTGACGCAGCCACTCTGCCTGCCACTGGATCAGATAGTCCACCACCCGGGCATCGGCCAATGGCTTGGCACCGCTATCTGCCTTGTTGGCCAGCAGCGGCGGCAGCCCCACCGCACCCTGCTGCTCGGTACGCAGATCGGGCAGCCCGGCCAGCTCCATGCTGACGTCATCGCCACCACCACGCGGGTAACCGACCAGCCCGGCACGCACCCACTCCGGGCTGAACCAGCGCTCGGCCCACAGCTCGGAACGGTAGTCGATGTAGCGGTGGTAACCATGCCAGCTTTCGCCCGGCTGCGGCGACCAGTCACTCCAGCGCGCTGGCAAGGCCGATTCTTTAACCACAGGAATATCAAAGTCCTGCAGATCGGCCAGGGTGGCGTAGCCGACATGGTTGAGGATCACATCCATCACCACCCGTATGCCACGCTGGTGGGCCTTGGCCACCAGCTCATGCAGATCGGCCGGGGTGCCGAAGTTGGCATCGATGCGGGTGAAATCCAGTGGCCAGTAGCCGTGATAGGCATAGAAGGGGTAAGTGGCCTGCCCCTCGCCACCGACAAAGCCATGCACCTGCTCGAACAGCGGCGTCAGCCAGATGGCATTGATCCCCAGCCGCTCCAGGTAGTCGAGCGAGTCGATCACCCCGCGCAAGTCGCCGCCATGGAAGGTGCCAATAGGATCGAGGCCATCGCGGCGTCGGCCATAGCTGAGATCGTTGTCGGGATTGCCGTTACGGAAGCGGTCGGTCATGGCGAAATAGACAATGGCGTTATCCCAGCTGAAGGGGGCTTGGCCACTGCTGGCGCGCTCCAGCAGCAACAGCCCTTCGCTGCCGGGCGCCGGCGCCAGCTGCACCCGCCCCTGCTTCACCACCACCTGCTGACCGCTGTAAGCCTCGCGCAGTACGGTGCCATCGGCAAACTGGCTGCTGACATCCACCCACAACGGGGCGCCATCCCAGCGCGGACAATCCACTGCCGGTAGCGGCCGGCCGCTGCTGGCCGCCGTTACCGTCAACTGCAGCTGGCCATCTGCCCCCTGCTCCAACAGCAGCTGGTAATCACCGGCGGCCAATCGCAGCTCGGTGCTGACATCGGCACCACAGCGACTGAGCGGCTGTGGCTGGCCCACCACCAGTGGCGCGGCCGGCGCACAGAGCTGCGCACCATCGCCGTCGCCCCCAACCACCGCCAGCAGGCGCGGGCTGCCATCGCTGCTCAGCCGCAGCTTGTAGGCACCCTTGCCGGCATAACGAAACGGCTGTGGCAGTTGCCCCTCCTGCCCGCTCAGGCGATAGGGCGGCGCCAGCTCCTGACTCCAGCTGACATGGGGCGCGCAGGCACCCATCACCAGCACCATGCGCACGGCCAGGGCGGTCAGCCGCTGGCGAGTAGAGACAGAGGGCAAAGGAGGCATAACAGAATCCTTGGCAAAGCCGCCGCCAGGGCTGCGGTCAGGGATGTTGGCTGGCGCCCAGCTTGCGTGAGCGGGCCACCGCTGGCAGCGAGCCTGCGGGTGGATATTGGCGGGTGGAGAAATGGGCTGATGGGGGTGGAGGCCGCTGCGCGGCCATTGCGGCTGCGGCATCAAGCGTGGGCTGTCGCGCCCAGACGACGAGCATCACCTTGGCAGCCACTGCATGGCCGGCGTTGAGGCAAATCGCGTCGCGATTTGATAAGAGCGCCGACTGACCGGACTTAGATCGCCGCTGCGCGGCGACGATGCCACTGCGTGGCAGCAATTCGCGGGGTGTCGCCCCCGCCCGACGAGCCAAGGGAGGGTCGCCGAACCCTCCCTTGGCGAACCCTGTCGGCCCCCGAAGATCACCATCATCGGCAATGGCTGGCATTCTGCCGGGCTACGGGGTCGCCACAATGTGCCGTCCATGGCCCATAGTGGCTCTCGGCAACGTCCTGTTGCCTCGCCCCCTTCACCCGTCTGGCCGTGGGTTGGCCTACGCCGTGCGGGTGGTGATCAAGGGGGGAATAGAGCGCCGGCCGTGGGTACTGCGCGGTGATCTCACCGGCGCTCAAACGGGTGACTGCAGAAGCTCGCTCCGCGCGGACTTGCCAAGGTTTGGGCTAGTGGGCAGGCTGAGCCCGTGCAACTGCCCAACGGGGCCTTTATCGACCCCAGCAATAATGCCGATGCCTACGCCATCATCGACTAACGAGGCCATCATGAAGCCCCTGCTGCTTGCCTGTACCGCCCTGCCCTTGCTGGCCTGCGCCGGCGAAACCTTCACCTGCCCCGACTATCTGGCACTCAACGCCAGCCCGCTGACCGGCGTCAGCCTGCCAGCCGACGCCCGCGCCCTGGTGGCGCCGGGTCGGGTGTGGCTGTCGGGGGCCAGCCTGTTC
>JAGOCY010000243.1 GCA_017998495.1 Corallincola sp. | reverse complement strand
GCCCATGACCACCGCTGAGCGCCACCTGCCCCGCACCTGGCTGACCCCGATCACCGCCGCTGACATCGAAAAACTGCGCCTGTGGCGCAACCTGCCGCGGGTACGCACTAACAGCTTCGATCAGCGCGAGATCAGCAGCGACGAGCAACAGCGCTGGTTTGCCGGTCTGGCTGGCGATAGCAGCCGCCGTTATCTGCTGTTCGGCCAGAACGACAAGGCCATTGGCTGCCTCTCCTTTACCGCCATCACCGCCACTAGCGCCCACTGGGGCTGCTATCTGGGCGAGGAGCAGGTGTGGCCCGGCACCGGGCTGCTGATTGAGATCGCCGCCCTCGATTACGCCGAGCAGATGCTCGGGCTAGCTACCCTGCATGCCGAAGTGCTGGCCCACAATCCGGGGCCGGCCAAGGTGCACCGCCTGTTTGGCTACACTGAGGGCGAGCCGCGCCAGCACCGCTTTGCCGACGGCCGCGAGGAGCAGGTGCTGTGCTTCAGCTACCCTCTGGGCCACTGGACCATCCGCCGGCCACGGGTGCTGGCCAGCCTGCCGAGCAGCGTTCAAGAGGCCGCCGACCAGATCTATCTGCAACCTTTCACCAGCCGGGGCTAAGCTCATGACCGACCTGCGCGCCACCATCCTTGACACCCTGCATGCGGTTGCCGAACAGCAGCAGTGCCAGCTGGTTGACCCTTTGGACGACGAGGTGGTGCTGCTGGAGAGCGGCCTCGACAGCCTCGGCTTTGCCATTCTGGTGGCGATGCTGGAAGAACAGCTGGAATTCGACCCCTTCACCCTGTCAGACACCCCGGTCTATCCCCGCACCCTGGGCGAGTTCATCGCCTGTTACGAGCAAGCGCCACGGCCATGAGACTGCTAGAGCAGCTGCGCCAGCAGGATCAGCAGCGGCCATTGCTGTGGGTCGCTGGCCAGCCGCTGAGCGTGGCGGAGCTGATCAACCAGGCCGAAGCCCTGCGCCGGCGCTGGCCGCAGCTGCGCGGCGCGCGCGTGGCTCTGGCCCGGAGTGAGCCGCTGCAGCAGCTGCTGGCACTGCTGGCCACCGATGGCTGGGCGGCGGAGCTGCTGCTGCTCGCCCCCGATCTGCTCGCCCAGCCCGAGCTGTGGCACCCCGACAGCGATTGGCTGTGGCAGGATGACGCGCCCCAACTGCTGGCAGCGCCGCATGCGGCGGCAGCGCCGGCTGATGACAGCAGCTGGATCCTGTTTACCTCCGGCACCACCGGCACCCCCAAGGCGATCCGCTACGATCTGGCGCGGCTGGCGGCCGCCATCAGCCCGCTGCCTGATGGCAAACAGCCGCTGCGCTGGGCGCTGATGTATGACCTCAACCGCTTTGCCGGGGTGCAGCTGCTGCTGCAATGCCTGCTCGGTGGCAACCAGCTGGCATTGCCCGCCGCCACCAGTTTCGATGCCCAGTGGCAGAGCGCCCGTGACGCCGGGGTGACCGCTATCTCCGCCACCCCCAGCTGCTGGCGACGACTGCTGATGGACGAACGGCTCAACCAGCTGCCGCTGCGCCAGCTGACTCTGGGGGGGGAAACCGCCGATCAGGGGCTGCTCAACCGCCTGCGCCAGCAGTGCCCCGGCGCCCGCATCTGCCATATCTACGCCAGCACCGAGGCCGGCGTCGGCTTTGCCGTGCATGATGGTCTGGCCGGCTTTCCCAGCTCTTGGCTCGCAGGCGACGGCCCGCTGCCACTGCGCGTCGATGAGGCCGGCATGCTGTGGGTCAAAAGCCCCCGTGCCGGCAGCAATGCCCAGCTGGCGGCGCGCCAGATCGACGGCTGGCTGCCCACCGATGATGAGGTGGTGGTCAGTGGCGAGCGGGTGCTGTTTGCCGGCCGGGTGGGCGGGGTGATCAACGTCGGCGGCAGCAAGATCCGCCCTGAAACCGTTGAGGCGGTGATCCGTGAACTGCCGTGGGTGGTGGATGTGCAGGTGGCGGGCAAAGCCAGCCCGCTGCTCGGCCAGCTGGTGACGGCGCAGGTGCTGGCCCCCGGCGCCCCGGCCGAGGCCAAAGGCCAGCTGCTGGCCCACTGCCGCAGCCGCCTGCCCGCCCATGGCGTGCCGGCGCTGGTCCGTTTTGTCGACAGCCTGGCGCTGACCGCCACCGGCAAACTCAAACGTACAGGAGAGCGCTGATGAGCAGCCCACAACAGAAACTGGTGGTGGTCACCGGCGCCAGCCGTGGCCTGGGGCTGGCCATCAGCCGCGCCCTGCTCGGCGCTGGCTACCGGGTGCTGGCCGTAGCCCGCCAGCACAGTGCCGAGCTGCAGCAGCTGGCGGCCGACCATGGCGAGCAGCTGGCGTTCGCCGCCTGCGACCTGGCCGAGATCGCGGCGTTGCCAGAGGCCTGCAAGGGCTGGGTCAAACAGCACGGTCGCCCCTGGGGGCTGATCAACAATGCGGCGGTTGGCCGCGATGGCATCCTCGCCACCCTGCATGATCGCGACATCGAACTGCTGCTGCGGGTGAATCTGCAGGCGCCGATCCTGCTGTGCAAGTATCTGTCGCGGCCGATGCTGCTTAACGGCGGCGGCCGCATCGTCAATATCGCCTCGGTGGTGACCAATACCGGCTACAAGGGGCTGTCGGTCTATGCCGCAAGCAAGGCCGGATTGGTGGGGTTAAGCCGTTCGCTGGCGCGCGAGCTGGGCAAGGGCGGGATCACCGTCAACGCCCTGCTGCCTGGGTTTATGGCCACCGACATGACCGCCGCGCTGGAGGGCGATAAGCTCGATAGTATCCAGCGCCGCAGCGCCATCGGCCGGCTGGCCGGCGTCGACGAGGTGGCTGCCGCGGTGGTCTATCTGCTCAGTGACGCCGCCGCCGCCGTCACCGGCACCACCCTGACCGTGGATGGTGGTGGCAGCGCCTGATCAGGCCAGCAGTTGGCGGATAGCGCTGGCAATGCGCTCACCACCGCGGCCATCCACCAGCTGGCGCTGACGCTCGGCCCGTTGATCCAGCAGGTGCGGCTGCTGCCACAACTGCTGCAACCGCTTGCCCAGTGCATCGCGCTCTTCGGCGCCATAGCTGTCGATGATCCCCTGCCCGGCCAGCGCCATCGCCGTTGGCCGCTGGTTGGCGGCCACCCACAGCCCCAGCACCGGCGTGCCCAGCGCACAGAGTTCATACAGGGTGTTGCCCAGTGCCACCACCGCCAGCCGGGCGCTGGCGCCAACGCCGGCCAGGGTGGCGATGGCATGGTGGTGGCGCAGGCGCGGCTGCGATAAGCCGCCACACCATTGCGCCACCGTTGCCGCGTGCGGGCAAGCGGCGCCCGTGACCAGATCGACGCCCGCCTCGTCCGGCAGTTTGCCCAAGGCGAGCGTTGCCAGCGGCTGGCTGAGGGCCAGCGGATCGCTGCCACCGCAGTTGATCAGCAGCCGCTGACGCTGGCTGGGGGCAACAAAGGGCTGGCGACTGAACTCAGCCCGCAGCGGGGCGTATTGGCAGCCGGTCAGCACCTGGACAACCCCGGGGTAATGGCCAGCTTGAGCCAGCGGCGACGGGTTGATCACCAAGGCCGCCGGCAAGGGGCCGCGATCATTGAGATCATCAAAGAGCGCCAGGGTTATGCCGGTGGCCGCCAGCGCCTGCAGCTGCGAGGGGTCAAAACCATAACCATCGAGCAGCACCAGCCGTGGCTGGAGCGCAGCGACCTGGGCGGCCAAGGGCCGCTGCGGATCAGGTGTGGAAATATCAACTCCCAGGCGCTGGCAACGCTCGACCAGCGGCTGCGGCAAGGG
>JAGOCY010000242.1 GCA_017998495.1 Corallincola sp. | reverse complement strand
ACCGGCGGCCAGCAGCACCATAAAGTCGCCAACCTCCTGCGGGATCTCGTGCAGGATCACCGCGGTCGCCGTGGCCCAGCCCAGCGCCGGATCGTGGAGAAAGGCGGCGGCGATCAGCACGCCATCAACGAAGTTATGCAGGCCATCGCCCACCACCACCATGGCGGCACCGGCCTTGAGCCCGGCGTCGCTGCGCTCTGGGCGCTGGTGGTGGTGGCGCCACAGCAGGCTTTTTTCCAGCATGAACAGCAGGATCAGGCTGGCCAGCAGGGTGGCGCCGACGGTGGTGGCGGGCAGCCCGGCCAGTGCTTCTGGCAGCAGGTTGAGAAAGGTGGCCGCCAGCAGAATGCCCACGGCAAAGCTAAGCAGCAGGTTGGCGTAACGGCGCAGCAAGGTGAGCGACAGGGTGGCGGCGGCCAACACCGACAGCAGACCGCCGGCGACGGTGGCGGCGACTATGGCCAGCAGGATCATCGGCGGATCTCCAGCTGTTGCTGGTCAGCGAGGGTCCAGCCGCCAGCGGCCAGCAGTGGTTGCAGCTCGGCGCTGCTGATGCCATCACCGATCAGCACCAGCGGCCCGGCACTGGCATTGGTGCTGGGACGATACTCCAGCAGCCACTGCTGCACCGCCTGCACCAGCAGTGGCGACGGCGCGTCTGCGACTGCCACCAACCCCTTGAGGCGCAGCAGGCGCTCCCCAAGGGCGGTCAGCAGCTGCTCCAGCCACAGGCGCAGGCTGCTGCTGTCGGGGGCGATCGCCGGGGGCTGCAGGGTAAAGGTCGCCAGCTGCTGCTGGCTGGCCGGCAGCCACAGCAGTGGCGCTGATGCTGGCTCGGCAGGCGATGTGGTGGCCGGGGTAACCAGCCACTGGCCATCGTCGTCATCGCCGCTCAGTAGTTGCTGCTCCACCCCCGGGGCCAGCCGCTCCAGCACCTCACGCAGGGCGCGTAGTCGTACCCCTTCGGCCAGATCGACCTTGCCGATCAGCAGCCGCTGGGCGGCGCACACCTGGCGCACGGTCAGCGGAATGCGTTTGAGCTGCTCATCGCCGAGCTGGCCATCGACCAGGGTGACCACCAGCTGCAGCTGATAACGCTGGGCCAGCCAGCGATCGGCCAGCAGTGGGCCGAGCATCGCCGCCGGGTCGGCGAGGCCTGTGGTTTCAATCACTACCCGGGTAAAGGGCGGCACACTGCCATCCTGGCGGCCCAACCACAGATTCTTGAGAGTGGGGCCGAGGCTGCCCTGCAGGGTGCAGCACAGGCAGCCGCCGGCCAGCAGGCTGACATTGCTGCCTGATTGGGCCAGCAGCAGCTGATCGACTCCCACCTGGCCAATTTCGTTGACCACCACCGCGACACCGGCCTCGCGGGCCAACAGACGGTTGAGCAGGGTGGTCTTGCCGGCCCCCAGAAAACCGGTAAGCAGGGTGACGGGAATGGGGGGCATGGAAGGCAGCTTCCTTATTTGCAACATTGTTGCATTATTGCCAGCAGATCAGCCACGATGCAATGGCTGTTGGCTCTGTCAGTCGTTGCCGGCACAGCGTGGGCAGCGGCCACGCAGGGTGACGTCGGCACGCTCGAGCTGGTAGCCCGCAGGCAGATTGAGCTGCAGCTGGCTGCTGCCAGCGTCCAGGCAGAACAGCTGGCCGCAGCTGCGGCAATGGAAGTGAGCGTGGCCATGGCCCTCGCCCTCAGCCTCGCCGACCTGGGTGTTGAAGCGCCACACCCGGTCATCGCCCGCCACCTTGTGGGCCAGCTGCTGCTCCACCAGATAGTCGAGAACACGGTAGAGGGTGACCCGGTCCAGCTCGGTGCCGGCGGCGGCTGAGGCCTGCTCCAGCTCGGCGTGGCTTAAGGGGCGGTCGGCGGCTAGCAGCAGCGCCAGCACCTGCTCGCGGGCCAGCGTCACCCGGCCACTGCGACGCAGCAGGGCGCGGGCCTGCTGGCGCTGAGGATGGAGGGTCATGGCTGTTCGAGCGGGTAGGGCAGTGGCGCTGGGTAGAGCAGGCTGTCGGGCTCGGCGGCCAGCCGCAGCTTGCTGCCCGGCTGGGTGTCGAGAGGCAGTACTGCCTGCACTTCGGCATGACCGTTGTCGACCACCGCCTGCAGCACCACGCCGATGCGCCGCCAGTCGCCTTCCAGCTGCAATTCCACATCGCTGCCGGCGGCCGGCAGGCTGCTGGCTTGCCCTTGCAGGCGGAACACACCGCGCTTGTTGCCGCCGCGGTATTTCATCCGCGCCACCGTCTCCTGGCCCATGTAGCAGCCTTTGGTGAAGCTGATGCCATCGAGCAGATGGAGATTGAGCGCCTGAGGCACGTACTGGTTAACGGTGGCGCTGGCCAGTTGCGGATAGCCGGCTTCGATGTCGAGGCGGGTCCACAGGCTGGCCGGCGCCGTCGGCGCACTGGCGGTGGCCTGCTGCCACTGAGCCGGGTCACTGACCAGACAGATGAAGCGGGCCGCCGGCCACGGCAGGCGCACCAGCTTGCCCCAGCTGGTGGCCAGCACCGGCGCTTCGACGCTGGGCACTTCGGCAAAGAGGCTGGCGGCATTGACACCAACGGCGCCATAAAGGGCCAGCTCGCTGCCCGCATCGCTGACCTCCACCTTGGAGAAGGCGGCGTATTTTTTTAGCTCCGGCAGGGCGGCGGCGGCGCTGTCGCGCAGAGTCAGCAGTAGCAGCTCTTCACCTTCGCCGAGCAGCCAGAACAGCATCCACACCTTGCCCTTGAAGTCGCACTGGGCGCCGGCCATCAGCTGGGCGCTGCCGAGGGCGCGCACGTCGCAGGTGACTTGCCCCTGCAGAAACTTGGCGGCATCGGGGCCGCGCAGACGGATCGCGGTCCAGGCATCCAGGGGACAGAGGGCGGCATCGGGCAGGGCGGCAAGCATCGGTTTCACTCCGCAATGGCAGCTAGGGTGGGTGAGGGCGCCTCACCAAATGGGGGTGGCCACAGCGCTTTCAAGGGGCTGTGATACACTCGCCAGACCCCAAGTGTGGCGGACGACCCAATGATCAGTAAAGAAAAGATGGCGCGGCTACGCTGGGCCTGCCGGCGTGGCATGTTGGAGCTGGATGTGCTGCTGGCCCCCTTTGTGGAGAGCTACCCAGAGCTGAGCGACAGTGAGCAGCTGACCTTTGAGGCGCTGCTGGAGCGCGACGATCCCGAGCTGTTTGCCTGGTTTATGGGCCACGAGCGTTGCCCGGATGCGGCGCTGGCGGCGATGGTGCAGAAGGTGCTCGACTATCCGCGTCTACCGGCTTGAACTGACCCCGTCGCTGCTGCAGCGGCTCAGCCTGCTGCTGGTGGCGGCATTGCCGGCATTGGTCGGTAGCTGGCTGGTCAGCCATGGTCAATGGCCGGGCTGGCTGCTGATGGCGCTGGCCCCTGGCTGTGGCTGGATGCTGTGGCAACGACCACGGGCGACGGCACTGTGGTTGAGCGAGGCGCGGCTGACGGCGATTGAATGGCGTGGCCATTATTGGCCACTGGCTGAGCGCTGCCGGGTGCGGCGGCTTGGCTGGCTGCTGTGGTTTGATATCGAGCTGGCCGACCAACCACCGCCACGGCAGGCGCCACAGCGCGTACTGCTGTGGCGCGATGCACTGACTACGAGCCAGTGGCGCCGCGCCTGCCGGCTGGCGCTAGCCCTCAACGGTGGCTGGCGTACACCGCCTTAGGCGCTTACCACTTCACCGATTGCAGCGGATCGAGCACCGTCGGCTGCGGGTTGTCGAGCTGCTCGGGGTAATCGAGGGTGTAG
>JAGOCY010000010.1 GCA_017998495.1 Corallincola sp. | reverse complement strand
CCAGATAACCCACCGCCACCACCAGCAGCAGGGCGAGCAGCAGGCGCGCCAGGGTCAGTTCCACCCCGAGCAGGGCCAGTGACACCAGCACCGCATCAAAGCCGAGGATCGGCGAGGCCAGCATAAAGGCCAGAGTAAAGGCGTTGCTGGCCCCCGCCTTGGTAAGTAGTGGCTGCAGCTGGGTAACCGCCGGCACACAGACCGGCAGCGGCAACCCCAGCAGGCCGCCGCGCAGGGCTTCGATCAGGTTGGAACCGTTACGTCGACGCATCATGGTCAACGTCGGGAACAGATAATTGATGACGGCGGCGAGCAGGTAGGCGAGCAGCAGCGCCGGCGCCACCAGCGCCGCCAGCTCGATAAAGCGATCCAGCGCCGCTACCGCCGAGCCGGCCACTTCCACTACCGCTTCAGCATGTTCGTCATGGCCATGGTGGCCGTGATCATGACCATGGCCGATCCAGTGCGGCAGCAGGATCAACACCACCGCAGCCACCCCAAGCAGGCTGCCAACACCTTCCAGCGTACGTGTTTCAGCGGGCAGACTAGTCAGGTGGGGGCGATGGAACACCACATGGAGGATGGAGCCCACGACAAAGGCCTGAAACAACGCCAGCGGCCCATGAGCCAGTTCCGGCAGCCAGGCCTCGCCGGCCAGTCCGCCAGCCAGGGTGGCGGCCATCATGGCGATAAGGACCGTCCACGCCAGCAGCCGACCATAGGCGGGGCGCAGCAGCCACCACACGGTCAATGCTACCGGCACCCGGTGCAGAATGATCGACAGTGCCACCAGCAGATGAACCTCAGCATCGCCCTGGGTGATCAACGCGGCACCGTCGGTGAACTCATGCACGCATAACCCCGCGATCCCTAAAAACAGGGTGAGGCTATGGGCCTGACGGGCGGCGCGGACAAACAGCTTCTCCACCAGCGTCGGCCCGACCAGACCGAGCAGGGTCAAAGGCACCACTGGCCAGCCGGCGCTGGCGATCAGCTCCGGCAGCACATGAAACAGCACCAGCCCACCGATCACCACGAACACAAAGCTGTCGGTCAGCGCCATCCAGCCGGGCCGTTGCTGCACCAGACGGTAGAGCAGCGGCCCCAGCAACAAGACGACGACACCGATCAGCAGCAGAGGTTGGTTCAGCAATGACATGGGATAGGGCAGCTCAGAACAGTTTGAGGAAGTCGTGGCCGATAAAGATGACGATCTCCACCGCGATCAGCCAGATGATGATCCACTCCAGGGTCGATGAGTGGTTGTGCTTCTCCTCGTCGGCGAGGATCTCCAGCAACTCGCCGATCACCTCCAGCCGGCGGTTGAGGATCGCCAGGCGCGAGCCCACCTCCTGATACTCGTAGGTGGTCAAATAAAGGGGGTCAAGCTCCGGGTACTCCCAGAAAAACTCCGGCTTGTCGAGCAGGTCGTAGTGCAGGTTAACGTTGGATTTGACCAAATAGAGCTGGCCGCGCAGCCTGGACAACTGGCGCCGGGTTAAGCGGGTACGGCCAGTCGCCGCCAGCGCCTCGGGGATCGGCTTGGAGACTTCGATGGTACGCGCCACCTCGATCTCAAACTGCTCCAGGGTGATCGACTGGGCCATGGCATGAGAGACCGCCAGCTTATCAAGCAGGGCATCACTACTGAGCTGAATGGCATCGTTATGAATCCGAAAGCCGCCACCACCGCCCGTTGAAAAGCGCAACTCTTCGCGCAGCAGCGACGGCAGCGGGGCCTCAACATAGGGCTGCAACCGCTCCAGCAGCCGCAGACGCTCCTCCATGCCGCCGCCCCACTGCACCAGCGCGGCATAGGCAAAAACAAAGATCTGGGCATCACCCATGTCCACCGCCAGCGCATCGCGATAGCGCACACAGCGGTAAGCGCTCTCGATGGCCGCGCAGGCCTCGGTGAAGCGCAGACGATGGCCAAAACTAACAACGGCACAGGTCTTAAGCTCCATCGAAGCCTCTTGGTCGGGTTGGGATTATTCCACGATCGGGGTCAGCACAATCTCCACCCGGCGGTTGCGCGCCCGTCCTTCGGCGGTGTCGTTGCTGGCCACCGGCTGCAGCTCGCCAAAGCCCTGGGTGTGTACCCGTTCAGCCATCACCCCACGGGCCAGCAGATAGCTGCGTACCGATGCCGCCCGCCGCTCCGACAGCGCCTGATTATGGCTCTCGGAGCCGGTGGAATCGGTATGGCCCTGCACATCGACCATAGTCTTCTCATACTGGTCGATGGTGCTGGCGATGTCATCCAGCACTTTGCGCATCGATGGCTTAATGTCGGCCTTATCGACATCAAAGGTCACGCCGCTGGGGATATCGAGGACCAGATTGTTACCATCGCGGGTGACGCCTACCCCGGTACCTTTGGTCTGTTCGCGCAGCTTGCGCTCCTGTTCGTCCATGTAATAGCCCACCGCACCACCCGCCAGGGCGCCAACGGCAGCACCGACAATAGCGCGGTCACGATGATGGCTACCGGTCGCTTTACCCAGCACGCCACCGGCGATGGCGCCGATCAGGGCGCCGGTGGCGGTGTTGTTACTACGGGTTTCGCCGGTCACCGGATCGGTGGTGGTGCAGCCAGCCAGCACCAGGGTGGTGGCCAGAGCCAGTACAGTTACTCTCATCCATCCTCCATGTTCCAACCAGGGCGCATCAGATGATGCGCGAAAATTGCCGCTGCCGCTGGGCCTGCAGGTAACGGTCGAAGACCATGCACAGATGGCGGATCAGCAGGCGGCCGCGCTCAGTCACGCGGATCAGGCTGGGGCTCAGCTCCACCAGTCCATCTGCTGCCATCGGTGCCAGCTCGGCCAGCGCCGCAGCAAAGTAACGATCGAACTCAATGCCATGGGCCTGTTCGAGCGCAGCTTTGTTGACTGCCAGATTGCAGATCAGTTCCTTGATCAGCTCGCGCCTTAACAGATCGTCACAATCGAGCTGGCAGCCCTTGTGGATGGCCGAGCCGGTGGTGCCGGCGGCCTGTTCGTAGGCGCGCAGTTCACGCTCGTTCTGCAGGTAGTAATGACCGATCTGGCTGATGGCTGACACGCCGAGGCCGAGCAGATCGCATTCACCATGGGTGGTGTAGCCCTGAAAGTTACGATGTAGCTGGCCGGCGCGCTGCAGCTGGGCCAGTTCATCATCAGGCAGGGCAAAGTGGTCCATGCCGATGTACTGGTAGCCAGCGGCGGTCAGGCGGTTGATGGTCTGGCGCAGCAGCGCCAGCTTGACCGCAGGTACTGGCAGCGTCTCCTCTTTAAGCTTGCGCTGGGCAGCAAAACGGGAGGGCAGATGGGCGTAGTTAAAAACGCTAACCCGATCAGGGCGCAGGGCGATGGTTTTGTCGAGGGTGGTGACAAACTGCGCTTCATGCTGCAGCGGCAGGCCGTAGATCAGATCGAGGTTGATCGAGGCAAAACCGAGGCGGCGGCTCTCGGCCACCAGCGCCACGATGTGGGCCTCCTCCTGCACCCGATTCACCGCTTGCTGCACCGCCGGGTCGAAATCCTGGACGCCGATGCTGATGCGGTTGAAGCCAAGCTCACGTAGCAGTGCCAACCGTTCTACCGGCAGCTCACGCGGGTCGACCTCGATGCCGGCTTCAATCGCCTCATCGAACTGGAAGGCCCCCTTGAGCATGGCCATCAGCCGCTGCAGCTGGGCCGGCGACAGAAAAGTGGGCGTGCCTCCGCCCCAGTGCAACTGGCGCACCCGGTAGTCCGCAAACTGTGGCCCTCGGTGGCTGACTTCACGCTCCAGGGCATCAAGATAACGGTCGGCCCGGCCACCATGGCGGGTGATCACCTTGTTGCAGCCGCAGTAGTAACAGAGGGTGTGACAGAAGGGGATATGCACATAGAGCGACAGCGCCCGGCTGCTCGAGCTGGCCACCGCCGTCGCGATGCTGGCGTCGTCATAGCCGGGCTGGAACTCCAGCGCCGTCGGATAGGAGGTGTAGCGTGGGCCGCTGCGATCGTACTTGGCGATCAGCGCCTCATCCCACAGGGCAGGGGTGATCATGGGGCCTCCAGCGTCAGATGGCGAAGAGCGGTCAGTTCCGGCATCACCCGCTCAGCCCAGTCGGCCTCGGCTTGATGACGCTCGAGATCGAGGCGCATCCGTTCGTTGCGCTTGAGCGCACTGCGGGCATCGCCTATCGGCTGATCGCGGATGGCAGCATAGAGGCCATGCAGCGCCGGAAAGCGGCTGGATAGCGCTGTCCCCGCCGGCACCACCAGCAGGTCCAGCAGCACACAGAGGCGCACTGCGGCCTCGGCCAACTCACACTGCTGCTGTTCTGCGGCCCAGGCAATAGTACGGATGCTCTCCAGCAGACGGGCATTGCGTGCCGCCTGCTGCAGATGCAGGCCCTGTTGTTGACGCCGTCGATGCAGCCAGACATGGGCCCACAGATAACTGGCATAAGCCGCTAGGGCTGCGATCACCACCAGCGCCGCAACAGCGACAACGCTCATCACTCCTCATCCCCGGCAGCAGCCTCACCCGCATCTTCGAGCAACTGCTCATGGCGGCTGATAAAGGCATCAAATTCAGCCTGCTCACTGGCGTTCAGCGTGTCGCCGCCATCGATACGATCGAGCAGAGCGTTAAAACGCTCATCCGCCTCCAGCGCCAGTAACTGGCGACGGGCCTCAGCGCGGTCAACAGCCGCAGTTGCCGGGCACAATCCCACCAGCGGCACCGGCTTGCAGCTGCCGATGCGCGGATCACGCTTGGCCTTGACCGCTTTCACTGCCGCGGCCTCAGCTACCTGCTGACGATGGCCCGGTGGATTACCGGCCTTCTGCTTGGGGCGGTTTTTCTTTTTGGCCCGCTCGGCGGCGGGCAGACGGGGGGCTTTGGATGAACGGGCCATGAGTGCTCCTTAAAGCGGTGCCAAAACAGCCACGCTCAATGCCGGTGGCCGGGGCAGAAGTGAGTAGCGCCGGTCAGGGCTCGGCCGCTGGCTGAGCATCGGCCGTTGCCGCCGCTGCGGTGGATTCACGGGCGGCGAGAAAGGCCACAGTTGCAAGAAACTGCTCAGCATCGGCGGTCAAACCGGCGTGGGTCAGGTAACGCCCAATACGCACGGCCGGCACCCCTTTGAGGGCCAGCTGATGGATCAGCTGCTCCTCTTCTGCCAGCCGCTGATTCAATGCGGGCGCCAGCAGCAGCTTGCGCGCGTCAGTAATGCCATGGGCTGCGAGAAAAGCGGCAGCGCTATCGATATCGGCCAGTGCATCCGGCTGCTGCTGCAGCTGCTGCCACAGCGCGGCACGCGCTGCAGCAACCCGCGGGCTGGATGCCGCGGCATGCCAGATCTTGGCATGCCAGCGCCACGCCGGCCGCATCACCGCCGGCACCGCATGCAGGCGCAAGGTGGGGTGATTCGCGGCAAGCTCGAGCAAGGGTTCATTGACGGCAGCACAGGACTTGGCGCCGGGCCAGAATAGCCAGGTGATCTCGCCTTGAGCCTGGTGCTGCTCGGGCAGCTTCAGGAAGTGGCGCCCCTCGACCGGCGTGAACCCGGCCCAAGCGGCGCCGGCCAACAGCCAGAGCGCCGCCGTCAGCCCCTTAATGGAGGCCAACCAGATACTGGGAGAGCAGTTCAATTTCTGCATCCGTCAGCTTGGCGGCAACATCGCGCATCATGCCGTTAGGATCATTGGCGCGCTCACCGCTGCGGAACTTCTGCAGCTGAGTCTTGGTGTAAGCCGGATGCTGCCCGGAAATACGCGGGAATTTGGCCAGGCTATGACCCACACCACGTGGACCGTGGCAAGACAGACAAGCCGCCACCTTGCGCTCCAGATCGCCGCCGCGATAAAGGGCATCGCCCGCCGCCACGATGTTCTCGGGGGTGGTGCCTTCAAAGGCGGTCTGACTGGCATAGAACGCAGCGATATCCGCCATGTCCTGCTCGCTCAGCGGCAGCACCATGCCGATCATCTCCGGCACCATACGGCCTTTCTCGCCGTTGCTCTCAGCACCCTGCTTGATCTCAACCAGCTGCTTGAGCAGGTAACTCTCATGCTGGCCAGCCAGCCGAGGGAAAGTCTCGACCACCGAATTACCGTCGGCGCCATGACAGGCTGCACAGACTTCGGCCTTCTTCTGGCCGGCAGCAGCATCACCGCCCGCCTCGGCTACACCACTGGCAGCCAGCAGCATCAGGGCGACAAAAGGTAGTTTCATTAGCCTCAATTCCCCGCTATCTCGCTTTTGATTCCGTCATTGGCTGCGGAACCATTATGATTGTCCATCCACAACGTCGGATTTTACACCAATTCAGATGCCGGTAAACGCAGTGCCAGAGGCGGTTCACTTCGCCAACCTCCAGTTTTTGACCAGCGCCGCCGAGCTGCACCAGCTGCCGGCGGATCAAGGGCTGGAGATCGCCTTTGCCGGCCGCTCCAATGCCGGTAAATCGACCGCCCTCAACACCCTGGCCCGCCAGCGCCAGCTGGCCCGCGCCAGCCGCACCCCCGGCCGCACCCAACTGATCAACCTGTTCACCCTGTGCGACGGGGTCAGACTGGTGGATCTGCCGGGCTATGGCTTCGCCCAGGTGCCTGAAGAGATCAAACTGCGCTGGCAGCAGACCCTCGGCGATTACCTTAATCGCCGCCAGTGCCTCAAGGGGCTGGTGGTGTTAAGCGACATTCGCCATCCGCTCAAAGAGCTGGATCGCAACCTGCTGGCATGGGCCAACCAGCGCCAGCTGCCGGTACTGCTACTGCTGACCAAGGCCGACAAGCTGTCACGCGGCGCCGTAGCGGCCACCGTGCAGCAGGTTCAGCGCGCCCCCGAGGTAACTGCGGGCCAGGTCACGGTTGCCCCCTTCTCGGCATTGGCCAAGCAGGGGGTGGAAGCCCTGGAGGGCTTTATTCAGGGGTTGATCAACGCCAAAGTGTAATCCTCGCCGGTAAAGCCGCAGGCCGCCGCAAAAGCGGTGGCGGCAGCATCCTTCAGATCACACAGCTGCAGTCGCTGGGCCCCGGCCTCCGCCGCCAAGGCCGCCGCTTCATCCACCAGAAAGCGGCCAACGCCGCGGCGGCGGGTCACCTCACGTACCACCAGCTGCGACAGCCGCGCCGGTTCGCCATCGAGCTCCAGCAGGGCGGCGGCCAAATGGTGATCATTGAAACGGGCCGTGACCAGCAGCTTGGTGCTGCTGACGGTGGCAGCCAAACGGGCCAGCGTGTCGGCATCGTAGACTTTGCCGAGATCGGCCAGCAACGCTGGGTCACGCGGCCACTGGTGAAAACGGAAGGCGGTTAGACGCACCGGTAAAACTCCCTTGGCGATTGGCGGCGGCATGCTATCACGAGGCGCTGACGTTGCTTTAGTCAGCGCAGGCCATCACCATGGCGGCGACCTGAGCAGAGGAATCCACTGATGGATTGTCGCACCGGCTGCGCCGCCTGTTGTATAGCGCCGTCCATCTCCACACCGCTACCCGGACTGCCTGCTGGCAAGCCGGCCGGCGTGCCCTGCCCCCAGCTTGACGAGCAGTTGCGCTGCCGCTTGTTTGCCGACCCACGCCGCCCCGCCGTCTGTGCCAGCCTGCAACCCAGGCTTTCGATGTGTGGCACCAGCCGTGAGCAGGCACTGACTTACCTAATTCAGTTGGAAAACGACACGGCCCCAGCCCTTGCCGTCAGCCGCTGACAGCAGTTAACCTGCGTTCAGCCTGCATTACCTAGGGCCCGTCATGGAAGGTCACCGCCCAACGCTCGCCTTGCGTCTACGCAATGGCGACAAGCTGCTGGTCAACGATCAGCACCTGCGCTTTAACGGCTCGCCGTTGGCTGTGGCCCGGCTGAGCTTGAGCCAGTATCGCTGGCCCGGTCAGCCGCAGCCCAGGCCACTGGCCCTGCGCCTGCTCACCGAAGAGGGGCAGGTATGCCGCTATCTGCCCTTCTGGCTGTTTGCCGGTAACGATTTCCAGCGACTGCTGGCCCGCGTTGAAGGCGGCCGTTGGCCGATCGCCCAACTCAAGCCGCGGCTGATCCGCTGGTGGCCATGGACCATCCCGGCACTGCTGATCAGCGCTGCACTACCGCTATTGCTGCTCAGCGATTAAGGCTGCGCTCAGCCAGCGCGCGCTTCCAACTCGGCCAGTTTTTGCTCCAGCGCTTCCAGTTTCTCGCGGGTACGCAGCAGTACCTGGGTCTGAACTTCAAACTCCTCGCGGGTCACCAGATCCAGTTTGCTCAGCTGGGCCATCAGGATCTGCTTGCTCTTGGCCTCCACGTCCTGGGCAAAGCTGCGCAGGCCAGGCGGCAGTGACTCGCTGATTTGGCGGGCGATCCCTTCCAGTTTGCGCGGATCGATCATGGTGGTGCTCCTCGGTCTCTGTGGCCGTCAGTGTACACCGCCATGGTCAGCGCCAGCCAACCGGCTAACAACGCCAACAGATTCCAACCGCCAGTCAACTGGCGGCTATTGGCAAACAGGTCTAGACTGAGCGTCCGTTCATTTTTGCAGGAGCCGCCATGCACAAGCGTCAGGCCATTCTGGATGCCGCCGAGCGTGAGCTGGCCCAGCGCGGTAGCTACGCCATGACCATGGCCTCGGTTGCCCGGGCTGCAGGCGTGGCAACCGGCACCCTCTATCTCTATTTTGCGGACAAACAGGCGCTGCTGGCGGCCGTGCAAGAGCAGGTGATGGTGGCCGCCACCACTGCCGTTAACCACGGTGATGATGTCAGCCAGCCACTGGCCCAGCGCCTCAGCGGCTACTGGTTGCGCCTCTATCGTTATTTTGTGGCCAATCCCGATGCCCTGCGTTGCTGGATGTTCTATATCCATTCTCCAGAGTGTGATCGCGTGGCGCTGATGGCCCGCCAAGAGCAGCTGTTTGCCCCCCTGATCGCACTGATGGAAGAGATGCGCCAGCGCGCGCTGGTCAAACCTTGGCCGGTGCAGCTGCTGGCCCTGTTTGCCCTCGATAGCGCAGTGGCGCTGGCGGAAAAGCAGCATCTCGGCCTGATCCCCGATGTCGATGAGACAACCCTGGCAAGTCTCGCCAGCGCTAGCTGGCGAGCGATTGCCCTGAATTCTGCGACTCTTGAAGGAGCACTGACGTGACCAAAACCAAATGGTATTTGGCGATGATCGCCATCGTGGTTGTCCTGCTGGGCACCGTGATCGGTTTTAACCTTTTCAAAAACAAGATGATTGCTCAGTATTTTGCCAACATGCCCGAACCCGAGTTCAAGGTCACGGTGGTCGAGACCAAGCCCCAGGACTGGGTGCCCAAGCTCGAATCCTTTGGCTTCATCGAGCCCTATCAAGGGGTGACCCTGGCGAGCGAAACCGCCGGCACTGTGGTCAGAATTGGCTTTGAATCGGGTCAGGCCCTCAAGGCCGGCGATCTGCTGGTCAACCTCGATGCCGCTGTGGAGCAAGCCAATCTGGAGGCGGCCCAGGCCAAACTGCCCGCCACTGAGGCCCAGGCCAAACGGCTGCAGAAGCTCTACGGCCAGGGGTCGATCTCCGAAGGGCAGCGCGATGAGGCGGAGGCCAATTTCCTGTCGCTCAAGGCGGAAATCGCCTCGCTGCAGGCCACCATCAACCGCCGTACCATCCGCGCCCCCTTTGATGGCGTGGTCGGGCTGCGCAATGTATTTCTCGGCGACTACCTCAATGCCGGCACCGAAATTGTCCGCCTTGAGGACATCAGCACCATGCGCCTGCGCTTTACCCTGCCCCAGACCCTGCTGCCTCAGGTGGCCGTCGGTCAGCGCATTGAAGTGGGGGTCGATGCCTATCCCAGCAAGAGCTTTGTCGGCACCATCACCGCCATCGAGCCGGCGGTGAACTATCAATCGGGGATGGTCCAGCTGCAGGCCGACATCCCCAATCAGGGACAAGTGCTGCGCTCAGGCATGTTTGCCCGGGTCAATGTGCTGCTGCCCACCCTCAAGCAGCAGCTGGTAGTGCCGCAAATCGCCATCAACTACACCCTCTATGGTGACAACGTGTTCGTGGTCGAGAAGCATCAGGAGAACGGCAGCGAAGTCCTGCGTGCCCGCCCTGTGGATATCCAGGTGGCTGAACGGCGCGCCGAGGTGGCCCGCATCAGCAAGGGGTTGGAGCCGGGCCAGCTGGTGGTGACCAGTGGTCAGCTGCGCCTCTCCAATGGCAGCAAGGTCAGCCTGGCTGAAGGCTTTAACGTCGAGGTGCCGGCCGTGGTGCCGGCGCTGTAACGGGAGGCCCCATGCGCTTTACCGACATCTTTATCCGCCGCCCGGTGCTGGCGGCCAGCATCAGCCTGCTGATCCTGCTGCTCGGCCTCAACGCCCTGAAAGGGATGCAGGTACGTGAGTATCCAGAGATCACCAACACCGTGGTCGCCGTCACCACCAGCTACTACGGCGCCAGTGCCGACCTGATTCAGGGGTTTATTACCCAACCGATTGAGCAGGCGGTGGCTCAGGCCGACAACGTCGACTTCATCACCTCCAGCAGCGCCGCCGGGCTGTCGACGGTCACCGTGACCATGAAGCTCAACACCGATCCCAATGCGGCACTGGCCAATATTCTGGCCAAAGTCAACTCGGTACGCTCGCAGCTGCCCAGCGAAGCCGAAGATCCAACCGTCGATCTGTCGACTGGTGGCGGCACCTCGGTGATCTATATCGCCTTCTCCAGCGACGAACTCAACACCAGCCAGCTCAACGACTATCTGGAGCGGGTGATCCGGCCACAGCTGTTCACCATTGGCGGGGTGGCCAAGGTCAATCTCTACGGCGGGGTCAAATTTGCCCTGCGCATCTGGCTGGACCCAGCCCGGATGGCAGCCTTTAACCTGACCGCCGCCGAGGTGGTACAGGCGCTGACCGCCAACAACGTGCAGGCTGCACCCGGCCAGACCATCGGCACCTTCACAGTGTTCAACACCACCGCCGAAACCCAGGTAGAAACCGCCGCCGATCTGGAGCGGATGGTGATCAAGAGCGAAAGCGATGGCTCAGTAGTGCGCGTCGGCGATATCGCCCGGGTGTCGCTGGAAAAGAGCCATGACACCTACCGCGCCCTCGCCAACGGCCAGAATGCGGTGGTTGTGGGGCTGGACGCCGCACCAACCGCCAACCCCCTCGACATCACCCACGAGGTGCGGCAGATGCTGCCGGAGCTGCAGAAGCAGCTGCCCTCAACCATGAAGATGATGGTGCTCTATGACTCCACCATCGCCATCGAAGAGTCGATCGCCGAGGTGGTCAAAACCATTGCCGAGGCGGCCGCCATCGTGCTGGTGGTGATCATCCTGTTCCTTGGCAACATGCGCGCCGTGGTGATCCCGATCATCACCATTCCGCTGTCGCTGATCGGGGTGGCCATGCTGATGCAGTTCTTCGGTTTCACCATCAATCTGATGACCCTGCTAGCCATGGTGTTGGCCATCGGCCTGGTGGTAGATGACGCCATCGTGGTGGTGGAAAACGTTGACCGCCATATCAAGCTCGGCAAGAACCCATTCCAGGCCGCCCTCATTGGTACCCGCGAGATCGCGGGCCCGGTGATCGCCATGACCATCACCCTGGCGGCGGTTTATGCCCCTATCGCCCTGATGGGCGGCCTCACCGGCGCCCTGTTCAAGGAGTTCGCCCTGACCCTGGCCGGCGCCGTGTTTGTCTCCGGGGTGGTGGCTCTGACCCTGTCACCGATGATGTGCGCCAAGATGCTCAAGCCACACACCCACCCCAGCCGCTTTGAAGCAGCGGTCGAGCGGGTGCTCGGCCGGGTCAACCGTGGCTATGAGCGGGCGCTGGGCGCGGTGATGCAGCAGCGCGCGGTGGTGATCCTGTTTGCCGTGCTGGTCTTTGTCTCGCTGCCGATGCTGTTCAGCTTTGTCCCCAGCGAACTGGCCCCCAACGAAGACAAAGGCGCCTTTATGGTGATGGCCAAAGGCCCCAATACCGCCAACCTCGATTTCATCGAACAACAGATGAAGTTTGGCGACCGCGAACTGCAGCTGCCTGAGCGTGAAGCCTGGCTCTCCTTTACCGGCGTGCCCCAGGCCAACATGGGCATGGGCATTCTGGTGCTCAAGAGCTGGGGCGAGCGCGAGCGTAGTCAGGCCGAGGTGCTGGCCGAGGCAGCGCATAAGGTCAAGGAGATCCCGGGGGTGTCATTCTCCGCCTTCCCCTTCCCTGAGTTGCCTGGCTCCTCCAGCGGCCTGCCGATCCAGTTTGTGATGACGACCCCCAACAGCTTTGAAAGCCTGTTTGAGGTGGCCAGTGCCGTCTATGAACGGGTGAAGGAGAGCGGCAAGTTTGTCTACACCGAGATGGACCTCTCCTACGACGCTGCCGGACTCAAGATCCGCATTGACCGCGACAAGGCCGGTGCCTACGGCATCACCATGCAGCAGATCGCCCAGACACTGGGGGTGCTGATGAGCGATGGCTATGTCAACCGCATCGATCTGGGGGGCCGCAGCTACGAGGTGATCCCGCAGGTGGAGCGCTCGTTGCGCCTCAATCCCGAGTCGATCAACCAGTACTACGTGCGGGCGGCGGATGGCCTGGCGGTACCGCTGGGCAATCTGGTGACCCTGGAAGTGAGCGGTGAACCTCGCTTCCTGCCCCATTTCAACCAGCTCAACAGTGCCACCATTGGCGCCGTGGCCATGCCCGGGGTGGCCATGGGCGATGCGGTCAACACCCTCAAGGGGCTGGCCAGCGAGATCCTGCCCAAGGGCTACCAGTACGACTTCCTCGGCGAGTCGCGCCAGTTCGTCACTGAGGGCAGTGCCCTGTTTGCTACTTTCGCTCTGGCCATTGCCATCATCTTTCTGGTGCTGGCCAGCCAGTTTGAGAGCGCCCGCGATCCGCTGGTGATCCTGGTATCGGTGCCGCTGGCGGTGTGTGGCGCACTGGTGGCGCTGGCCTGGGGGTTGGCGACCATGAACATCTACTCGCAGATCGGTCTGGTCACCCTGATTGGCCTGATCACCAAGCACGGCATCCTGATCTGTGAAGTCGCCAAGGAGGAGCAGCTGCACCATGGCAAAGATCGCATCGCCGCGGTCACCGAAGCGGCGCGGGTACGGTTACGGCCGATCCTGATGACCACTGCAGCCATGGTCGCTGGTCTGATCCCGCTGCTGCTGGCAGAAGGGGCGGGGGCGGTCAGCCGTTTCTCCATCGGCATCGTCATTGTTGCCGGCCTGACCATCGGCACCCTGTTCACCCTCTTTGTGTTGCCGGTGATCTACAGCTTCCTGGCATCGCGCCACGAGCACCTGCCAGACGTAGATGAGGCCGTTGTCGCCAAGGCCCAGCCCGACT
>JAGOCY010000241.1 GCA_017998495.1 Corallincola sp. | reverse complement strand
CGAGTGCTCTCTTTGCCGTGAATGGCCTCGCCAGATCAAGGCAAGGCCCGGGCGGCGGCCGTTATCCTGCCCTTGTTCCTGAGCCAGATGCATGGAACAATGCAAAGTATTCGCATTTGAGGGTGTGGCCATGCGACTGACAGAGATGCAACCGGGGCAGGTCGCCATTGTGCGTACCGTCGATGCGGCCCGCGATACTCGCGGCCGGCTGATGGATCTCGGCATCATTCCCGGCAGCGAGGTGCAACTGGTGCGCCACCTGCCGCTCAGTCAGGGGTTGCAGGTGATGGTGCGAAGAGCGCGGCTGGTGCTGCGTAACAACCTGGCCGCCCAGATCGATGTGCAGGTGGCAGCCTGATGCGTACCCAACTGGTGCTGGTCGGCAACCCCAATGCGGGCAAATCGAGCCTGTTCAACCTATTGACCGGCTTACGCCAGAGCGTTGGCAACTTCCCCGGAGTGACGGTCGAGCAGCGTAGTGGCCACCTGGATCTGGCCGATGGCGGCCACAGTCTGGTCGACCTGCCGGGGGTTTACTCGCTGGTACCGCAGCAGCTGACTTCGGCCGATGAGTGGGTCACCCTGCGCTACCTCACCCGTAATCGCGATGCCTTTGTCATCAACGTGGTGGATGCCACGGCCCTTGAACGCCACCTTTACCTGACCCTGCAGCTGCGTGAGCTGGGGGTGCCGATGTTGCTGGTGCTGTCCAAGAGCGATCTGGCCCGCCGTCAGGGACTGACTATCGATGAAGCCCAGCTGGCCACCGCCCTTGGTTGCCCAGTGCTGGGGCTTGACGTGCGCTGGCCGGATGCCCGCGCCCAACTGGTTGCGGCGGTGGATCAGGCGCGCCAACAGGCCATTGCCCCGCTGCAGCTGGACTATCCACAGCCGTTGGAGCTGGCGCTGGAGCAGGCCACCACCCCGCTGGAGCGTCTCAATGGCCTGATTGCACTGGTGGAGGAGCAACATCGCGGCGAACTGCTGGACGGCATTAGCGATGTTGAACTGGCCATTGCCGAGACCCGCTACAGCCGCTGCAACAGCATCTGTAAGCTGGTTTGCGATTATGGTGCGCAGCTGGCCGCCAGCTGGACGGATCGCATCGATAACCTGTTGATGCGACCTCTGGTGGCCGTGCCGCTGTTCCTGCTGGCGATGTATGCCATGTTTGCCTTTGCCATCAGTTTTGGTGGCATCTTTATCGATTTCTTTGATCAGTTCACCGGCGCCTTGCTGGTAGATGGCCTGCGTCAGCTACTGAGCGGCTGGGCGGTACCGGAGCTGATCATCGCGGTGCTGGCCGATGGCATTGGGCGCGGCATTCAGACCGTGTCCACCTTTATCCCCATTATCGGCTGCCTGTTCCTGTTTCTTACTGCGCTCGAGCAGTCGGGTTACCTGGCCCGCGCCGCTTCGGTCATGGATCGGCTGATGCAGAAGATCGGCCTGCCAGGCTCGGCCTTTGTGCCGATGCTGATGGGCTTTGGCTGCACAGTGCCGGCGGTGATGGCTACCCGCACCCTCAAAGCCCAGCGTGAGCGGGTGATGACGGCGGCGATGAGCCACTTTATGTCCTGCGGGGCGCGCCTGCCGGTGTTCGCCCTGTTCGGGGCGGCGCTCTTTCCCAACCACAGCCACCGGGTGGTGTTCGGCCTCTATCTGGCCGGGATGATCGCCGCCATTGTCACCGGTTTGGTGCTGCGCAAGACGGTACTCAAGGGCGGCAGCTCGACCTTCATCATCGAGCTGCCGGATTACCAGCTGCCGCGGCTGCGTGAGATGGGGGTGCGCACCTGGCAGCGGCTCAAAGGCTTTGTCTTCGGTGCCGGTAAAACCATTGTGGTAGTGGTGGCCCTGCTGTCGCTGCTCAACACCTTCTCCATCGATGGCAGCGTTGGTCACGAAGATAGCGACAAATCCTTGCTGTCGCTCAGCGCTCAGGCGGCCACGCCGCTGTTTGCGCCCATGGGGCTGAAAGAGGAGAACTGGTACGCCACGGTCGGCATCATCACCGGTATCTTCGCTAAAGAGGTGGTGGTGGGCACCCTCAATGCTCTCTATCAGGACGATGAAGAGGCTGGGGAATTTGATCTCAAAGAGGCGTTGATCGGCTCCTTGGTTTCGGTTCGCGATAATGGCGCTGCTCTCGGCGAAGCGCTGCTCGATCCACTGGGACTGGCCATCGTCACGGATGACATCGAGGCAGCGGCCGAAGCCCAGGAAGTGGCCGTATCCACTGTTACCCGCATTCGTGATGCCTTTGGCGAGCCGGCAGCCGGCTTTGCCTATCTGCTGTTTGTGCTGCTGTACGTGCCCTGTGCCTCGGCAACCGGGGCCATGGTGCGGGAATTGGGTGGTCGCTGGGCGGCGTTAATCGCCCTGTGGTCAACCACCCTGGCTTATCTGGTGGCCACCGCCTGGTATCAGGGTTCGCTGCTGCTCGCCGGGCAGGCCCAGGCTGCTTACGTGTTGATGCTGGTACTGGCGTTGCTGCTGTTCTTTGTCTGGCTGCTGGGGCGGCCGCGCGTGGGAGGCTGGCTGCATGGCCCTGCTCAGCCAGCTTGAAGCCCTGATTGCTGCGGGCGGCCCGCAAACCGCTTATCAGCTTGCGCGTCAGCTGCAGGTTGAGCCTCAGGCGTTGGAGCCAATGCTGGCGCTACTCATTAGCCGATGCCGGCTGGTGGAGCGGCAGGCGGACTGGCGCCAGCCGGGCAGTAGCCGTCAGATCTTTTATGCCCTTGGGCGCGGCCATGGGTTCAGCCAGCAGCAGCGGCTGGCGGTGAAGGTCGACAGCGCCGCCTGAGCGGCGTTCCGCGCTTAGGCTTCGTAGGGCAGGGGATCGGTCACGCCATGGCTGGCAAAAGCTTCCAGCCGCTCAACGCAGGAGCCGCATTTGCCGCAGGCCCGTTCGCGGCCGTTGTAACAGGTCCAGGTGTGGCCGTAGTCCAGCCCCATGGCCAGCCCTTCGCCGAGGATCTGCCCTTTGTCCCAGTGCAGGTAGGGGGCACAGATCGCCACCGCCTCATAGTTGGCCACCGCCGCCACCTCATTCATGCGCGCCACAAACTCTGGCCGGCAGTCGGGGTAGATGGCGTGGTCGCCACCATGGGCGCCGTAATAGACGCGGCCTGCCCCCTGTGACACCGCATAGCCGATGGCCAGCGATAGCAGGATCATGTTGCGGTTAGGTACCACTGTGCTTTTCATGTTGTCGTCGGCGTAGTGGCCTTCGGGGATGGCGATATCATCGGTCAGGCTGGAGCCGGCTAGCAGCGGCAGCACTGAACGCAGATCGATCACCTGATGGGTGACGCCTAACTGCTGACAGACGCTGCGCGCTGCGTCGATCTCACGCACATGGCGCTGGCCATAATTGAAGGTCAGGGCCAGCGGCGTCAGCCCGTCGAGGCGTTGCACGCGGTGGAGCAGGGTGAAAGAGTCCATGCCGCCGGAGAAGATCACCACCGCTTTTGCGCTCATCTGCTTGCCTCGTCAGTTGCGGCTACGTATAACGGCGGCATTGTATCGACCCACCTGAGGTCAGGCCAGTGACAGCGGCACCGCGCTACCCGGTTAACGAACTCTTTGAAACCCTGCAGGGCGAAGGCAGCTTTACCGGCGTGCCGGCGATTTTTGTGCGGCTGCAGGGCTGCCCGGTGGGCTGCCCCTGGTGCGATACCCGCCATACCTGGGAGCTCAAGCCCGAGGCCGAGACTAGCATCGCAGTGGTGGTGGAAAAAGCCGAAGCCGATGAGCGCCACGCCTGGCTGAGTGCCAGCAAA
>JAGOCY010000240.1 GCA_017998495.1 Corallincola sp. | reverse complement strand
CACCAGCGGCGGCTGGCCGACCATGGCGCGGGCAATAGCAACGCGCTGCCGTTCACCGCCGGAGAGTTCCGCCGGGCGGTGGTCAAGGCGATGGCCCAGCCCCACCCGCTCCAGCCAGCTCACCGCCTGGGCGCGAGCATCCGCCGCCTTGAGGCCACGGATCAGCAGCGGCATGGCCACGTTCTCCACCGCATCAAACTCCGGCAGCAGGTGGTGGAACTGGTAGATGAAGCCGAGATCGCGATTGCGTACCTCGGCCAACTGCTGTTCTTTGAGCGCATGCAGTGCCTGCCCTTTCAGCCACACCTCACCGCTGGTCGGCTGATCCAGCCCACCAAGCAGGTGCAGCAGGGTGCTCTTGCCGGAGCCGGAGCTACCCACCACCGCCATCATCTCGCCGGCGTTGAGGGCCATGTCGACCCCGCGCAGCACCTCCAGCCGTTCGCCACTTTCGTTGTAGACCTTGGTCAGGCCCCGGCACAGCAACACCGCTTCACTCATAACGCAACGCCTCGGCAGGGTGAACCTGTGCCGCCCGCGACGCCGGATACCAGGCAGCCAGGGCACAGAGCAACAGGGAAAACAGGGCAATCAGGGCCACATCAAAGGGCCGATAATCAACGGGCAGCGGCTGACGGTTGAAACCGCTGCCGTAACTCAGGGGCAGATGGAGCGCCTGGGTCAGCCAGTCGAGGTTGAGCACAAAAAGGCTGCCGAGGGTGACCCCCAGCAGCGCGCCCAGCACGCCACTGGCCATCCCCTGCACCAGAAAAATCCGGCGAACGCTGGCGGCACCGAGCCCCAGGGTACGCAGCACCGCCACGTCGCGGCGCTTCTCGTTGACCATCATCACCAGCGCCGAAACGATATTGAACGCGGCCACCGCCACGATCAGCGACAGCAGCAACCACATCATCCGTTTCTCCATGCGTACCGCGCCAAACAGCCGGCCGTGGGTGGTAGTCCAGCTGTCGAGGCGATAGCCATCGCCGACGGCAGCAGCCACTTTGGGCGCCAGTGCAGCCGCATCAAAGGGATCGGCGAGATAGAGCCGCACCCCCTGCACCCCATCGCCGCCGAGGCGCAACAAACGGCCCAGATCCTGGCCATGGGCATAGGCGGCATAGGCATCGATCTCGGCCCCCAGTTCAAACAGCCCGACCACAGTGAACAGCCGCTGGCTGGGCATGCGTCCGAGCGGGGTCAGGGTGCTGCCTTCGGCCACCAGCACCCGCACCTGATCGCCACGAGTAACATCCAGTTTGGCCGCGAGGCCACGGCCAAGGATGATGCCGTAGCGCCCCGGCTCGAGATCGGCGTAATCCCCGGCCACCATCGCGCGTGCCACCGTCGAGCGCTGCTGTTCATGTTCTGGCCAGCCGCCTAGCAGCATTGCTCCCTGCAACACACTGGGACCTTGCATCATCGCCTGGGTGCTGGTGGTCGGCACCGCGCTCACCACCCCCGGCAGGCTGGCCAGCTGGCTGCTCACCGCCTGCCAGTCGCTCATGCGTGTCCGTTGTTCCGGCTGCACCGTCAAATGGGGCACCACGCCGAGAATGCGCTGCTTGAGCTCGCGCTCGAAGCCATTCATCACCGAGCTGACGATCACCAGCGCCGTCACCCCGAGAAAGATCCCCAGGGTGGAAAACAGGTTGATGAAGGCAACGAAACCGTGGGACTTGCGGGCGCGGCTGTAACGCAGCCCAATAAAGAGGCTAAGCGGATGAAACATCAGGGTCTCGTAACGCCGCAACATGGCGCCGGCTGGCAGAAGGGTGGATAATAAGCGCCCCCTTGCAGTGCAACAAGAGCAACAGGCAGCCCCATGGAATCTCCGGCCTTTTTCTCGATTCCCTATCGCGTGGCGCTCAATGTCACGCCGCTGCCAGAGGGCAGCGTTCTGCCCGAACAAGCCGCATTTGAAGCCAGCATTCCCGACATTTTTCGCCTCGCCAGCGATGTCGCCACCCTCGACAGCGGCGCCCTGCGTGGCCTGCGGCTGGTGGGTGACACCGCCCGCGAGCTGGCCGATTACCTCAATCTGCTCAGCCGCAAGATCAATGCGGTGATGGGCCACGTATTGCTGCAGCAGGATCAGGCCGAGTTCCGCCATTACAGCCGCGAGCTAGGGGCCGACCAGCTGCTGCTCGACACCCGGCTGCCATACAGCATTGGTACCCTGGTCGAAGTTAAGCTGTTTGTCAGCGATGAGCATGTGGCTCTCTACGCCTTGGGCGAGGTGGTCAGCCATGATGACAACAGCAGCCGTATCCGTTTTGTCAGGCTGCGCGAGCAGGATCAGGAACTGCTGATCCGCGCCACCCTGCATCAACAAACCCGCCTGCTGCGTGAGCGGGCCGCACGTAAGGAGCAGCCATGAGCCACGGTGACCACGGCCATGACCACCACGATCACAGCCATCACCACCACCCCGATTTTCGCCTGCCGGCCGAATGGGAGCCGCAGGATGGGGTGCAGCTGACCTGGCCCCACGCCGCCACCGACTGGGCCGAGATTCTCGATGAGGTGGAGCCGGTGTTTGTGGCCATCGCCAAGGCGGTCAGCCGTTTCGAGCGGCTGCTGGTGGTCTGCCATGATCCGGAGCTGCGCAGCCATGTACGCCAGCTGCTGACCGATGCTGGCGTCGATCTGGCGCAGTGCCGGCTGGTGGTCGCCCCCACCAACGACACCTGGGCCCGCGATCACGGCGCCATCACCGTCGAATACCACGGCCGGGTGCAGCCGCTCTCCTTCCGTTTCAACGGCTGGGGCGGCAAGTTCGAAGCAGCGCTGGATAACGCCATCACCGCCAACCTGACCCAGGCCGGCGTATTCCGCGCTGCGCGGGTGCCGGAGATCGCACTGGAGCTGGAAGGCGGCGCCATCGAGAGCGATGGCTTTGGCACCATCCTCACCACCGCCACCTGTCTGACCAACCCCAACCGCAATGGCGGCCTGAGCAAAGCCGAGGCGGAAGCCCAGCTCAAGCACCATCTTGGCGCCCACCGCGTGCTGTGGCTGGACCATGGCTATCTGGCCGGCGACGACACCGACAGCCATATCGACACCCTGGCCCGTCTCGCCCCCGGCGAAACCATCGTCTATGTCGGCTGCGATGATCCGGCCGATGAGCACTATGCCGAACTACAGGCGATGAAAGCCGAACTTGAGGCGCTCAAGACCGCCGATGGCCACGGCTACCGCCTGCTCGAACTGCCCTGGCCCAAGGCGGTCTATGCCGAAGATGGCCACCGCCTGCCGGCTACCTATGCCAACTACCTGATCATTAATGATGCGGTGCTGGTGCCGGTGTATGACGACCCGGCCGATGAGCAGGCGCTGGCGGTGGTGGCCGAGGCTCACCCCGAGCGCACCATCATCGCCATCAACTGCCTGCCGCTGATCAAGCAGCATGGCAGCCTGCACTGCGTCACCATGCAGTTTCCGCGTGGCACCCTGGCCTGACGCTGACCTGAACCGAGTTTGAGAGGAGCCCTGACATGACTCTGCCCGTAGCCCTGCTGCAGCACGCCTGTGGCGATGATCTGGCCGCCAACCTGGCCCACACCAGCGCCCTCATCCGTAAGGCCGCCGCTGGTGGCGCCAAGCTGATCGTGCTGCAGGAGCTGCACCGCAGCCGTTACTTCTGCCAGACCGAAGACACCGCCATCTTCGATCTGGCCGAAACCATCCCCGGCCCCTCCACCGAGCTGCTCGGCGCCCTGGCCAAAGAGCTGAAGGTGGTGATCGTCAGCTCGCTGTTTGAAAAGCGCGCCGCCGGCCTCTACCACAACAC
>JAGOCY010000239.1 GCA_017998495.1 Corallincola sp. | reverse complement strand
ATTGAGGGCATGGAATGGCTGGAGCTGAACTGGGATGAGGGCCCCTACTACCAGACCAAGCGCTTCGATCGCTACAATGGCATCATCGACGAGATGCTGGCCGATGGCCGCGCCTACAAGTGCTACTGCTCCAAGGAGCGTCTGGAAGCGCTGCGCGAAGGCCAGATGGCCAACGGCGAGAAGCCCCGTTATGACGGCAAATGCCGCGATCACGCCCACGATCACCCGGCCGATGCGCCGCACGTGATTCGTTTCCGCAACCCGACCGAAGGCTCCGTGGTGTTCGATGACCACGTCCGTGGCCGCATCGAGTTCGCCAACACTGAGCTCGACGATCTGATCATCCGCCGCACCGATGGCGCGCCGACCTACAACTTCTGCGTGGTGGTCGATGACTGGGATATGGAGATCACCCACGTGGTGCGTGGTGAAGACCACATCAACAACACCCCGCGCCAGATCAACATCTACAAGGCGTTGAACGCACCTGTGCCTGAGTTTGCCCACGTCTCCATGATCCTGGGCGACGACGGTGCCAAGCTCTCCAAGCGCCACGGTGCGGTTTCCGTGATGCAGTACCGCGATGACGGCTACCTGCCGGAAGCGCTGCTGAACTATCTGGTGCGTCTGGGCTGGTCCCACGGCGATCAGGAGATCTTCACCCTCGACGAGATGATCAAGCTGTTCAGCCTGGATGCCATCTCCAAGTCTGCCTCCGCCTTCAACACCGACAAGCTGCTGTGGCTGAACAACCACTACATGCGTAGCCTGGATCCGACTTATGTTGCCAAGCACCTGGCCTGGCACATGGAAAACCAGCAGATCGACACCAGCAAGGGCCCGTCACTGCCAGAGGTTGTGACTCTGCTGGCCGAGCGCTGCAACACCCTGGTCGAGATGGCTGCCCAGAGCCGCTATCTGTTCGAAGAGTACGAGGCGATCGACGAAGCCGCTGCCAAGAAGCATCTGCGCTGCGTTGCTGCCGAGCCGCTGACACTGGCCAAGGCCAAGCTGGCTGCTCTGGATAGCTGGACCACTGAAGCGTTGCACGAACTGATTGAAGCCACTGCCGCCGAGCTGGGTCAGGGCATGGGCAAAGTCGGCATGCCGCTGCGCGTAGCCGTGACCGGTCTGGGCCAGTCCCCCGGCATCGACGCCGTGATGGCGCTGGTGGGTAAAGAGCGCGTACTGGCTCGTATCGACCGCGCACTGGCCTACATCGAAGCCCGCATGGCTGCCGAGTAAGCGCTGCCGAGGTGGCAGGCGAGGGGATAACCCCGCTCTGCCACATGCTGAATAGAAAAAATCCGAAACCACTGGTTTCGGATTTTTTATGGCCAGCGTACAGGTTGATAGCAAGTCGGGGATAAAAAATGCCAGTCGGCTGACTGGCATTTTTATTGGGACAGAGTGCCGCTTAGTGGCTGTCGACCCAGACGAACTTGAGTACGAACAGCAGGGCCACCACCAGCACGCAGGGGTTGATCTCGCGCCAGCGGCCGGTGCCCGCCTTCATCACGCAGTAGGAGATAAAGCCGACGGCGATCCCCTCGGTGATGGAGAAGCTGAACGGCATCATCACTGCGGTCATAAAGGCCGGTACCGCTTCGGTCAGATCTTCCCACTTGACCCGGGTCAGCTCGGAGCACATCAGCACGCCCACATAGATGAGGGCGCCAGCGGCGGCATAAGCCGGCACCATGGCGGCAACCGGGGAGAAGAAGATGGCCAGCAGGAACAGGATGCCTGCAATGATGGCGGTCAGACCGGTGCGGCCGCCGACGGCTACGCCGGAGCTGCTCTCGATAAAGGCGGTGACCGAGGAGGTGCCCATGAAAGCGCCGCCGACGGAGCTGACGCTATCGACCATCAGCGCCTGCTTCATGCGCGGGAAGTGGCCGCGATCATCGGCCAGCTTGGCGCGGTTGGTGACGCCAATCAGGGTGCCGGAGGAGTCGAACAGGTTGACCAGCATAAAGGAGAAGATGATCCCGGCGAGACTGATGTCCAGCGATCCCATCAGATCCAGCTGGCCGAATACCGGCTCTATGCTGGGGGGCATGGAGACGAAGCCCTTGAAGGTGACATCGCCAAACAGCCAGCCCAGACCTGTGGTGACCACGATGGCGATCAACACGGCGGAGTGGACGCCACGGGCGGAGAAGATACAGATGATAAAGAAGCCAAGCAGCCCCAGCAGGCAGGGCAGGGAGGTAAGGTTGCCCACGGTCACCATAGTTGCGGGGCTAGCGACCACGATCCCGGCGTTGTGCAGGCCCAGCAGGGCAATCAGCAGACCGATACCGGCGGTGATGCCGACCCGCAGGGTGAGCGGGATGTTGCCGATCAGCCAGTAGCGCACCCGCAGCAGGGTGAGGATCAGCAGACCCATGGCACCCCAGAAGATGGTGCCCATGCCCACTTGCCAGGAGTAACCCATACCCGCGACCACCACGAAGGCGAAGAAGGCGTTGAGGCCCATGGCGGGGGCCAGGGCGATGGGCAGGTTTGCCAACAGCCCCATCAGGATGCTGCCGATACCGGCGATCAGGCAGGTGGTGACGAACACCGCCTGGGTGTCCATGCCCGCAGCAGAGAGGATCTGCGGGTTGACGAACACGATGTAGACCATGGTCAGAAAGGTGGTGATGCCGGCGATCACTTCGGTGCGGGCATTGGTGCCATGGCCTTGCAGGGCAAACAGGCGCTCAAGCAATCCTTGCCCGGCGGCCTGGTTGGCAGCTTGGTGTTGTTGGTTCATGTTGGATTCCAATAGGTGACGTGAAATAAGCAGCAGGGGACCGGGCTATTCCATCCATGCGGGGTAAATTGCCCTGTTTCTGGCGGTTAAGTAACCAGACTCGTCCTGATACCGTGACAGTGCGCACATTTTTACACAGGCGGCGCCGTTTACAAACCCTGGATCTGCGAAGCAGATCAATGAATAGGGTAAAAATTAAAACGTTTGCTTTTTGAACAGCAAAAAAGGTTCTCACCAGAGAACCTTTTATCGACAACTTGCTATCGAGAATGTTTATCGGAAGCCAAGGCCGGGAATTAGAGGGTTTTGAAGTAACGCTCCACCAGTTGGGCCAGTACCGAGTCGAGTCGGTCTTGTACCTCACCGAGTTCGCGGCCGACGCGGCGCAGAAACAGGCTGGCCTGCTCTTCGGTCAGCTTGCGCCCCTCGATAAAGAACTCCTGCTCCGGCAGCTGCTTGTTGTAGCGGGGGATCAGCACCCAGCTCACCAGCTCGGGATCCACGGCGGCAAAAATCTTGGCGGCAGCGGCACAGAAGGTCTCTATGTGCTCCTTGCCATCCGGCCCGAGGCAACCCGGTTCAACCCGGATCTGGATGGTCAGTTTTTTCTCTATTGGGGTCGTCATCTTACTACATCCATGCAAAGGCATCCGTCTTGGATTGTAAGCTAAAAGGAAATAGAAAGGGGAGCCGAAGCTCCCCTTAACACGACGCAGTCAGCCTTATTTGGTGATGCGCTTGTACTTGGCGCGATGGGGCTGGATCGCCTCGGCGCCGTAGGTCTTCTTCTTCCACTCTTCGTATTCGGTAAAGTTACCTTCGAAGAAGGCAATATTACCCTCGTCCTGATAATCCAGAATGTGAGTAGCAATACGGTCGAGGAACCAGCGGTCGTGGGAGATGACCATGGCGCAACCCGGGAACTCCAGCAGGGCGTTCTCGAGGGCGCGCAGGGTTTCGATATCCAGATCGTTGGTCGGTTCATCCAGCAGCAGCACGTTGCCGCCGGTCTGCAGCAGCTTGGCCAGGTGCAGACGAC
>JAGOCY010000238.1 GCA_017998495.1 Corallincola sp. | reverse complement strand
GTTTCATGTGCTCTCTCTGGATGTTGTTATGGTGCGCGAGGCGCGCTCAGCATGCGCAACGAGCGCGCAAGGCTCAACCCTGCTGCCGTTCAATTGTGGCTGCTGTTCGGTGGATGCTGTAACGCACCAGTGACAAAGCTCACCCTTCTGCACTCTTTAACCCGGTTGGGGCACTGAACTCCGGCCAAATGCAGCCGATACTAGCTAGCGGTGCCGCGTTGGCGCTCCCATTGCTGCTGCGGCAATCAGATATGAGGTATCAGTGCTCAAGGTCCGCTATTGGCGCGCTCTGCGCATCACCCTGATCTATGCCCTGGTGGGGGTGTTGTGGATCCTGTTCAGCGACTGGCTGCTGGGGCTGCTGGTCAAAGACGCAACCCTGGCCCTGCGCCTGCAGAGCTTTAAAGGGTGGATGTTTATCGGCCTGACTGCGGCGCTGCTGCATCTGTTAATGGTCGGCATGCTCAAGCGCGAGAATCTTGCCCAACATACGCTGCGGCAGCAGGCGGCGCTGCTGGAGAGCCTGATCGACCATTCGCCGGCACGCATTGCCCTGTTTGACCGCGAGTTGCGCTATCGCTTTGCCAATGCCGACTATGCCACCACCTTTGGCCACACCCCAGCCAGCGTGATCGGTCTGCGCCATGATGAGGTGCTGCCCGATGAGCTGGCCCGCCTGGTCGTTGGACCACTGCAGCAGGCGCTCGCTGGTCAGCCCTCCTTGGTGCGGCGTCAGCTGCCGGAAAAAAGCGGACAGATGCGGGTGGTGGATGTGCGCTACCAGCCGCTGCCTGACGATGACGGCACCATTGGCGGCGTGCTGGTGTTTATTGTCGATATGTCGGCGCAGGTGGCCACCGAACAGGCGTTGCAGCAGCGCGAAGCCCATTTCCGCAGCTTCTTCGAGCAGGATCTGGTGGGCATGGCAGCGACAGATCGGCAACGCCACTGGATCGACTTCAACCCCAAGCTCTGCCAGATCCTGGGCTACGAGCCCGCCGTGCTGCGCACCATGACCTGGGCCGACTTCACCCACCCGGATGATCTGGGGGAGAACGAGCGGCTGTTTGCTGAAGCGCTGGCCGGCCAGCGCAACGGTTATCAGCTGCACAAACGCTACATCCGTGGTGATGGCGCGGTGATCGAGTGTGAAGTCGCGGTGCAGGTGATGCGTAACAGCCAGGGCCAACCCGACCATTTCGTCACCGTGGTTGAGGATGTGACCGACCGTTATCGCGCCGAGCGTGAGCGCCAACGGCTGGCATTGCGCAACGCCACGCTGGTGGCGGCCTTGGGTGATCTGGTTTACAAGCAGGAGCTGGATAGTGGCTGGCTTGAGTGGGAAGGTGACTGCCAGCGCATGTTGGGGTGCGAACTGACAACGCTTGGCCATCAGGAGGCGAACTGGTTGGCGCTGGTCCATCCCGATGATCGCATCATCCATGAGCAAACCTTTGGCAAGTGTCGTAACGGGGCGCGGCTGGAGTGCGAATACCGGGTGCGTCATCAGGACGGTAGCTGGCGCTGGGTACAGGACCGTGGGGTGGTTTGGCAGGATGACCAAGGAAGGCCGCTGATCACCGGCGTGGTGCGCGATATCTCGCGGCGTAAGAGCGCAGAGCAGGAGTCGCGGTTGCGCAGCGCTGCCATTGAGTGCGCCCCTTTTGGTATCTGTATCGTTGGCGCTCATGGCGAGTTTATCGACGCCAACGGCGCCTATCTGCGCATGACCGGCTATCAGCAGGTTGCCGAACTCCATGGTTTGACCACCGCCGACCACTGCCAGGATCGCGATATGCCGGCGGAGTTGACCGCTGCGGTACAACGGGATGGCACGGTGCAGCGAGAGGTGGTGGCCCTGAGACGGGATGGCAGCAGTTACCCGGCAGAAGTGACGGTGTCGCTGCTGCGCGACGATCACGGCAAGGTGATGTTTGTCGCCATCTGCCAGGACATCAGTGAGCGCAATCGGCTATTGGAACGGATGCGGCTGACCTCGGCGGTGTTTGATAACACGGCAGAAGCCATTGTGGTGACCGACCATCGCAACCGTATTGTTTCGGTTAACCGCGCCTATAGCGACATCACCGGCTTCGAGCAGCAGGAGGTGGTGGGCAAAGATCCCAAGATTTCCCGCTCTGGCCGGCATGACCAGGGCTTCTATCAGCGGCTGTGGCGCGAGCTCAACGAGCGTGGTCGCTGGCATGGCGAGATCTGGAACAGGCGCAAGAATGGCGAGCTTTATCCCGGCTGGTTCAACATCACCATCAGCCGTGACAGCAATGGCAAGGTGGCCAACCATATCGCGGTCTTTTCCGATATTAGTGAGCACAAGCAGACTGAGCAGCGCCTCTATCAGCTGGCCAACCATGATGCCCTGACCGGGTTGCCCAACCGTAACCTGCTGCTTGACCGCCTGAGTCAGGCGCTGCTTACCGCCGAACGCCAGCAACGGCTGGTGGCGGTGATGGTGCTGGATCTGGACCGTTTCAAAACCATTAATGATTCCCTGGGCCATGGCCTGGGTGACGCCCTGCTGCGTGAAGTGGCCAAGCGGCTGCAGCTGGCGGTGCGGCGAGCCGATACCGTCGGCCGTATCGGCGGTGATGAATTTGTGCTGGTGATGCCCGATGTGATTGATGCGGATGGGGTGTCGCGGGTGGCGCGCTCCATCGGCGAGGCTCTGGCCGGCGGCTTGCCGGTCGATGGCCAGCAGCTGCACGTGACTCTGAGTATGGGCATTGCCCTGTACCCGCAGGATGGCCGCGACGCCAGCCAGCTGCTGCGTAACGCCGAGAACGCCATGTACCACGCCAAAGAAGATGGCCGCGATACCTGGCGGTTCTTTGCCGCCGACATGGACGCCATTGCCCAGCAACGCTTTGCCATCGAGGCTGACCTGCGCGCGGCGCTGGCCGATGAATCATTGGAGCTTTACTACCAGCCCCAACTGGACGCGGCCAGCCGCCAGCTGGTGGGGGCCGAGGCGCTGGCCCGCTGGCACCATCCGCAACGCGGCTGGTTGAGCCCGGCGGTGTTTTTGCCGGTGGCCGAGGAATCCGGGTTGATCGAGGCCCTGGGGCGTTGGGCCTTGCGCACCGCCTGCCGCCAGGCCAAAGAGTGGCTGGATGGCGGCAAGCGCTGGCGGGTCGCGGTTAACCTGTCGGCACGCCAATTTTTGCGCGGCCATCTGGTCGACGAAGTGCGTCAGGCGCTGGCCGATAGCGGCTTGCCGGGTGAACTGCTGGAGCTGGAGATCACCGAAAGCCTGCTGCTGCGCCCCCATGGCGATACCGTTGATCAGCTGCATGCGTTGCGGGCCCTGGGGGTGCAGATTGCCATTGATGACTTCGGTACCGGTTACTCATCGCTGAGCTATCTCAAGCGTTACCCGATTCAGCGGCTGAAGATCGACAAGAGCTTTGTCGATGGCATTGGTGAGGAGGGTGGCGATGATCTGGCCATTATTCGCGCCATCATCGGTCTGGCCCAGGCGCTCCATCTGGAACTGACGGCAGAAGGGGTGGAAACGGCAACCCAGGCTCAGGTGCTAACGGCGCTGGGCTGCCATGAAATGCAGGGCTATCACTTCGCCAAGCCGATGGCGGCGGTCGAGTTCAACCGCCTCTATCTCTCTGCGTACCTCACGGGCCGCTAGCCGGCCCGCCACGGCCGTTAATCGGCCACCGCTTTTTTCAGGGCCACTCCAAACTGCTCGACAATGGCGGTGCGAGCGGGCAGCGGCAGCTGTTTGAGAAGAAAAGCGGTGGCGTCACCCAGCACCATCAGACGCAGATCCAG
>JAGOCY010000237.1 GCA_017998495.1 Corallincola sp. | reverse complement strand
GTACCGAGCAGGACCGGGGCAAAGTGGTGATCTTTGATGAACGCCTGACCACCAAGAGCTATGGCAAGCGGTTACTGGCCTCGTTGCCACCCTTTCGTCAGCAGCTGCTGTAGCGCTGCAGCGGCTGGATGAGCCGCCCCCCAATGGCGCGAGCTGCGCTAACAGCCTGCAACGCGCCACCCTGATCAGGGCGCTGCGGCTTAGCCAACAAACAGGGTGCCGGCCACCGCCTGAATAACGGGCAACAGCAGCAGCAACCACAGCGCACGTCGGCCATAGCGGCTCGGACGTCGGCGTGAACGGGCTACCCAGTCTCTACCCACAAGTGACGACGCTTGGCCCACCAAAGCGACTTGACGCGGTTGACGCATCTCAGGCTCGGCCAAACGCCAGCATTGGTGACGTAGAGGGCGGCAACGCCCAGACCAGTCGTGCATAACAGCTCTCCCCATCCTGCTGGCAGTTCTGCCAGCTCAACCATTACTGCCCCGTTCACACCAACAGTGACCTTCTCAGGCCGCCTGCTCATCGCTCGCTACTGCGGCCAAACTGGTGGTAGCCGCCGGCACCCTGCTCTTGCGCTCACTGCGTTTGTCTGTGGCATCATCGCCCTTAGCGCCACGTTTGGCGCCCAAGGCCAGCAGCAAATCGTCGCGGCGTTTGGCCAAGGCGATAGCGACATCCTCCAGCGCCCGTTCATCCAGCTGCACGCCCGCGCCCGCCAGCACCTCTGCCACCAGTGGCGACAACGCCTCCGCCTGATCGAGCATCTTGTCGTAGGCCCGTGCTTCCGCTTCCGAGATTGTTTCCAGCATGCGAACACCCTTGCGCGTCACCACATAGATCACGTCAACAGCCATGATTTGTCCCCTATTCCAGACCGGCGTCAGCTGCGCTGCAGTCCTGGTCAACAAACTGTATAAACATACAGTATTTGATTTTTTAAGCGCTGGCAAGCGGCGATCAGCCATGGTTTGGCCGCTACTATGGCTCAAGTCAAAAAATGGCTTGGTGCGCGTTGGCGTCGCCGCGGCTCTCCGCTAGGCTCAGTCCCACTGCCGGCGCTTGCGGGCAAGACGAAGGCCGAGGTTAAGGCGTGCCAGTTGCTGTTTTGCTGGAAAAACCATGACCACTCAGCCGCCACCGACGCCACTGTGGCGCATCCTGCTGGTCGCCGCACTGCAGGCCAGCGCTAAAACCCTGAGCGTCGCACTGGGCTTCAGTGGTGCGTTGCTACTGTGGTTTGCCCCTGGCTGGGCCTGCCTGCTGCTGGCTGCGGCCCTCGCCCTGGCCTTGCACCAGCGCCACCGCTACAAATAGACAGGGCCGGCTGATAGCCGGCCCTGTGAGTTATCCAACGCCCCGGCTTAGTGTTCGCGGGTGGCGAGGAAACTGACCTCCGGGTACCGTTCTTTGGCCAGATTAAGATTGACGTTGGTTGGGGCCAGATAGGTCAGGTTGTCTGCTCCATCCAGCGCCAGGTTGTCATACGCCTTCTTTTGGAACTCATCGAATTTCTTGGCATCAGCGCATGAAACCCAGCGAGCGGTGGCGACGTTGATCGGCTCGTAGATCGCCTCAACCCCGTATTCGCTCTTCAAGCGGTACACCACCACATCAAACTGCAGCAGACCGACGGCGCCGACGATCAGATCGTTATTGCGCAACGGCCGGAACACCTGCACCGCCCCCTCTTCGGCCAGCTGAATCAGCCCCTTCTGCAGGTGCTTCATCTTCAGCGGGTCTTTGAGCTGGATGCGGCGGAACATCTCGGGGGCGAAGTTGGGGATGCCGGTGAACTTGAGCGCCTCACCCACGGTGAAGGTGTCACCGATTTGAATGGTGCCGTGGTTGTGCAGGCCGATGATGTCGCCGGCGTAGGATTCTTCAGCGGCGGTACGATCACCGGCCATGAAGGTCAGGGCATCGGCGACATTGATCTCTTTACCCTGGCGCACATGAAACAGCTTCATCCCCTGGCTATATTTGCCCGAGACGATGCGCATGAAAGCAATGCGGTCGCGATGCTTGGGGTCCATGTTTGCCTGGATCTTGAAGACGAAGCCGGAAAACTTCTCCTCACTGGCCTCAACCACCCGGCTTTCCGCATGTCGCGGCTGCGGTGCAGGGGCCCATTCCACAAGGCCATCAAGCACATGGTCGACGCCAAAGTTACCCAGAGCGGTGCCAAAGAATACCGGGGTCAGCTTACCGTTCAGGAACAGCTGCAGGTCAAACTCATGGCTGGCACCGCGTACCAGCTCCAGCTGCTCGCGCAACTCCACAGCATATTCCTCCAGCCGCTCATCCAGCAGTGGGTTATCGATACCCTTGATGATCTCGCTGTCCTGGATGGTGTGGCCGTGGCCGGTTTTGTAGAGGATGGTTTCATCACGCAGCAGGTGGTAAACGCCCTTAAACAGCTTGCCCTGACCAATGGGCCAGGTGATGGGGGCACAGGCGATGTTGAGCACGCTCTCCACCTCATCAAGCAGATCGATGGGATCGCGGATGTCGCGGTCGAGCTTGTTCATGAAGGTGATGATCGGGGTGTCGCGCAGCCGGGTCACTTCCATCAGCTTGATGGTGCGCTCCTCAACCCCTTTGGCGGAGTCGATCACCATCAGGCAGGAGTCCACCGCCGTCAGAGTGCGGTAGGTATCCTCGGAGAAATCCTCGTGACCAGGGGTATCCAGCAGGTTGACCAAAGCGCCCTGATATGGGAACTGCATCACCGAGGTGGTGATGGAGATGCCGCGCTCCTTTTCCATCTCCATCCAGTCCGACTTGGCGAACTGCCCCGATTTCTTGCCCTTGACCGTACCCGCAGTCTGGATCTGGCGACCATGCAGCAGCACCTTCTCAGTGATGGTGGTCTTACCGGCATCCGGGTGCGAAATGATGGCGAAGGTGCGCCGCTTGGCGGTCTCCTGGGCGTGCGACATCGGTGAGGGTCTCGACTGCTGTGGGCGAAAATGGCGGCGGATTATAGCGCAGCCGCGCCGACGGGCACAGGCTAAAGGCCGAGGCTCAACGCCATCTGCACCGCGTCTTCACGGCCGCTGGCCGCCGGGTAATAACCACGGCGCAGGCCAATCTCGTTAAAGCCCAGTTGATGATAGAGCTGGCGGGCCGGCTGATTGCCGGCGCGCACCTCCAGAAACACGCTGACCACCCCAGCATGCTGCCAACGCTCCAGCAGTGCCTCCAGCAACCGTCGGGCAATACCACTGCGACGAACATCCGTAGCCACCACCAGATCGATCACTGTGCCTTCGTCGATCACTGTCTCGGCAATGGCAAAGCCCAGCAGCCGCTCACCACGCCAGGCACCGATGGCGTAATAGCGCCCGCCCAGACAGCTGGCCAGCTGCTTTTCACTCATCGGATGGCTATGCCCCTGCTGCTCCAGTACCACCATCAGCGGCAGCTCAGCGAGCGTCAGCGGTTTAAGCTCAAGCGTCATCGGCAGGCAGCCACTGCTGTAACAGCCGCCACAGCTGACGTTTGGCGGCCGCAGCTGTCAGCTGGGGCCATGGCGGAGTGATCAGGCGTTCGCCATCCAGACGCGGTACTGCACATTGGCGGCTGACCACCCAGCAACGACCGGATGCGGGGGCCGTCGTGGCCATGACCACCTGCGCCGCATCGAGCGCCAACAGCCGGCACGCCCCAACAAACAGCCGGCTGCGGGCCAGCTCGCCATCATCAGCAACCAGCGTCAGAGGAGCAACGGCGGGTTGTGGCGGTTGCCACAAGGGGACGCCCATAGCAGCCAACACGTGCTGCTGCAGGGGTGACAATACGGTCAAAAGCTCTACCTCT
>JAGOCY010000236.1 GCA_017998495.1 Corallincola sp. | reverse complement strand
CTTTTGCACCGAGGAGCAGGCCCACAAATTCCTCGAGGCGGTACCGCTGGTGGAACGGGCCATGGTCGAATCGGGGATCATCCTGCTCAAATACTGGTTGGAAGTGACGCCCGAGGAGCAGGAGCGACGGCTGCGTGATCGCATCGACGACGGCCGCAAGATCTGGAAGCTGTCACCAATGGATATCAAATCCTTCGACCGCTGGGATGACTACACCCGCTGCCGTGACGAGATGTTCGCCGCCACCGACAGCAGCTGGGCGCCGTGGTTTGTGGCCCATTCAGAAGACAAAAAGAGAGTGCGGCTGAATGTCATCCGCCACCTGCTCAGCCATGTTCCTTACCAAGAGCTGGAGAGCACCAAGGTCAAACTGCCCAAGCGCAAGATCGGCAAATACAAGGCGGCAGATTACCCGTTCAAGGCGATTGCCGACCATTACCCGGCCGCATAGCCCCTCATCGGTGCGCTCGGCATCAGCCGCCCGTCGCTGTTTGCGCCTGATACTGGGCGATGGCTGCCCGCGCGTTGAACAACAAGCGCTCGCGCCCCAACTGCTGATCCAAACCCGCATGGCGCACCACCGCCAACACCCGCGGGTTGAGAGCGGCCAGCCAAACCTGAATGCCGTTGTCCTGATGACGCGAGATCCCCTCGCTCAACATCTGCAGCGCCGAGTATTCGATATCAGACACCCGGCTGAAGTCGAGAGTCACCACTTTAGGCTGGTAGCGGGCGATCAACCCCTTGATCTGATCGCCAAGGTAGTTGGCGTTGGCAAAAAAGATCTGCCCTTCAGGGCGCAGGATCAGCAGGCCGTCCACCAGTTCATCATCCGGGTGTTCGGGTGACAGTGGCCGCAGCACATCGGCACCGCGCTTACGCGCGATCACATGCACTGGCGGGTGAGCGGTCTGAGCGGCAAGCCCCAGCAGCGACGCGATAATGGCCACGACGATGCCCTGCAGGGTGCCAAACAGCAGCACCCCGAGACAGGCGATCAGGGCCCAGCGAAACTCCATGGTGCGCACCTGACGGATCGCCACAAACTCACGCGGCTGGATCAGCCCCACCGAATAGACAATCACCACCGCCGCCAGCGTGGCATGGGGCAGATACCCCAACACTGGTGCCAGCAACAGCATAGTGGCCGCCGCCACAGCCGCAGTGACCAGCGACGCCTTCTGGCTCAAGCCGCCAGCAGCCCGCACCACCGCCGTTTGCGAGGTGCCGCCCCCAGCGGGCATGGCACCAAACAGGGCGCCCCCTATATTGGCCAAGCCGGTCGCTACCAACTCGCGATTGCCAGCAACGGGCGGATCATCACTGCGGGCAAAGGCGCGGCCAGCAGCGACGGTCTCGGTAAAGCTCATCAGGGCGATGCCGAGGGCGCCCGGCAGCAGCTGCTGCACCAGGGCAACATCTGGCAGTACCAGCGATGGCAACCCTTGGGGGATATGGCCAACGATGGCCACCCCCGAGGCATTGAGCCCGAACCACCAGGCCGCCGCGATACCGCCACCTACCGCCACCAGCGGCGCTGGCGAATGGGGCCAAAATTTTTCCATGCCGATCAGCACCGCCAGCGTTGCCAGTGCCACCATCAAGGTCAGCCCGGAGGTGTCCGGCAGATGCTGGATAACGCTAACCAGATCGTGAAAAAAGCCGGCCTTGGTGATGTGGATGCCGAGCAGCTTGGGTAGCTGATCGAGCAGGATCACCAAGCCGATGCCCGCTTTAAAGCCGATCAGCACCGGAGTAGAGATAAAGTTGGCGACAAAGCCGAGGCGCAACGCAGCCGCCACCACCAACAGCCCGCCGACCAGCACCCCCAGGGTGGCGGCCGCAGTCAGCAGCCGGGTCGGGTCGCCATCGGGCACCACCAGCGCCAGCTGAGTGCCGGCCAGAATCGCCAGCGTGGTGGTCGAGCTGACGCTCAATACCCGCGAGCTGCCCAGCAGCGCATAGATGATCATTGGCACAAGCGCGGTGTAGAGACCGACCGCCACCGGCAGACCAGCCACTGTGGCATAGGCCATCGCCTTGGGCAACACCACCGCCGCCGCCACCAGTCCGGCCACCAGATCAAAACGCAGGCTAGGCGATGAATCGGCGGTCATGACGAAGGTCCTTGCATTAAGGGGCGCAGCGCACCCCCCTGCCGTCAACAGTGGCAGCCAGCGCCCCACTGTCAACCGCAGGCAAGACTGAACCCTTGAATTTACTCAAGGTTGCAAGCGACAGCTCATCCTTTACCCAGGCCATATGGCCGTCACCATCGATGCCAGCCTGACGTTCAGGCTGGAGACGACTGTGGCGCCACAAAGCGGCCAGCGACCGAAGCGTGCGCTGGCGCGGCAGAGAGACTCGAATTAAATCAGCGGGCAGCTCCCGCGCTAGCTCGGCGGCGCCGCCAATAACGCCTCAACAGGCGCCAGCCCAGTTGCGGCACACGCAGCAGCCAATAAACCAGAGTCAAAGGGGTCAGCAGACAGATCACAACCAGCCCCAGTGGCGCCATGAAACTGTTCCAATCGATGCCATGGTTAAAGCAACCATCCACAAACGCGAATGGGCCGGGCTGCCAGGCGCAGCCAGAGAGGGCCAGCAGGGCAAAATAGGCCGCGTTCAGTGCCACCATCAACAGCCAAATCCAGTCGCGCCGCGACCACAGGCCGGAGGGTGTTGCCCCCTGCACCAATAGTTGCTCAGCCATTGTCATTAGTCTCCTCCCAGCGCCGCGCATTAACAGCTGCCTGCCTGACCACCGCCACCAACTGGCTGGCAAACTGCTGGTGCGCCGCCTGCTGCCAGCGCTGCGCCGCTTCGCCCACCCGCCTTAATTCATCAACCGGGGTTGCGAACAGCCGTTCCAGAACTGCTTCCAACGCGGCTTCGTCAACCCGATAACAGGTGCCAACCCGCAATGGCCGCTGCTGGCCGTAACGGACCAGAAAACCGCGCCCCGGCTGCACCAGTTCGTTCATCGGCGGGCCATCGGTGGTCACCACCACCCCCGCCGCCGTCATCGGCTCGGCCAACACATGGCCATAGCCCTCCACTTCTGAGGGCTGAACCGCAATCAGGCACTGTGCCCGGAGATCCGCGATGGCGGCAGCGTTCAGAGCGCGATGACAGCGGATATTGGCGGCCTCAGCGGTAACCGCCAGATCTGTGACCAGATGGAGCACCGGCCACTCCGGATGGCGCTGCCAGACCGCCACTACCGCCTGGGTCCCCTTCAGCGGGCTCTGTCCAGCAATGTGGAGACAGTCAAACGGCGGCTCCTGCCACACCACGGGTGGGGCCAGGGTGCTAAACCCGGTATAAACGATGGCTCGGTGAAAGGGCAGCAGCTGCTTGAAAGCCGCCAACCCATGCCGGCTTTTACAGGCAATTAGATCGATTAGATTAAGCAGGCGACGTTGCTCCGGCGGAAACCACTCCTGATTGGGGATGAAGATATGGGTGGTGGCCGTGCCCAGCTTCTGGCGGAAAACGCGCTCGAGATGGATCGCGATATCAACCGGCGGATGCCGGTCCGTGCCAATCAACCACTGCTCGATGCGGGTGAGCCAGGCTTCAAAGCGCAGCCAGCTCCGCCGATAGAGCCAGCGGCTGGCTTTTTCATACAGCCCTTTGGGGTTGACCGATACGTGGTTGACCTCGTGGATCTCAACCACCATCCCCTGATCGCCGAGAATAGCCGCGAGCAGCTGGGCGTCTTTGGTCAGACCGCGACCAGTGGCGACGTAATAGATGCGTACCCGTAACGGGTGGGCCGCAGCGTTGTCATCCCGGCAAGATACTGCACACATCGGCCGGTGTTCCCTTGCC
>JAGOCY010000235.1 GCA_017998495.1 Corallincola sp. | reverse complement strand
TGACGATGGTGGTGATCGTCATAGTCGTCATCTGCCAGTACCGGCTGGGCGCCGATCAGCGCAGCCACCACCATCATCATTAAGGCTTTCATCACCATACTCCCCGCTGATCACTGATCCCCACCTTAGCCCTCAGTTGCTGAACCCAGGCTGAACGGCTGGCCGCAACGCACAACCAGCGCTGCTGCTAATCACGCAGGATCACCGGGCCGAGATCGATATAGATGCCGCCGCGATAGTCATCGCGATAATGGCTGCAATGACGATGGTGATGATGGTGGTGGTGATGGCGACCAGGGTGGTGATGGTGGCGCCGATCCTCACGGTGGTGACGGCCGCCGCGATGGTGACGATCACCGCCATGATGGCGCTCGCTGTAGCCATGGCGATCACCATGGCCGTGGCGGTCGCCGGCCATGGCCGGTTGGCAAGCCAGCACGGCCACCATCAACAAAACCAGGATCTTGTTCATTGCCTTCTCCTCGCTCGTCATGCCACTTGTGGTGGCTGTGCAATCACCTTAGCGAGGCGAAGCTGAACGCAGGCTGAACGGCCAACCCATGGTTGCCGCCGCGCACCACGCCAGCCACAATGGCCGCGCTTAACACCACTGGACGCTGCAGCATGGACCCGCTCATAACCCCCAGCCTGCGAGAACTGCTCGGCCACCTCGGCCGCTGGCTGGGGGCCTTGCGTGGTGCCGGCGAGGCGCGGCGTGTGGCCTCGCGCCGGGCGCTGCAGCAGGTGGTGCTGGCGGTGCGCGAAACCAGTGTCCATGGCGCGGCGCTGGCCGCAGGCAGCCTGGATAGCGCCACCCGAGTACAGCTGACCCGGCTGTGGACCGAACTCTCCTTCACCCTCGATGAGCTTAAGCTCGACAAGCTGGCCAAGCGCTGCCGGCTGCTGGGCCAGCAACTGGCCGATCCGGTCCACACCGATGCCGCCCTGCTGGCTGCGGCCGGGGCGCGGCTGAGCGAGATCGAACGTCAGGCGCGAGCGCTGCTCAGCCGCCTGTAATCCCAGCCGCCGCACCATAAAGGCGCGCAGCCTTAGGCGACCAGCTCTTGTCGCACCACCACAGGGCAGGCGCAACTGGCTGAACTGCGGCCTTTTCGCCGCTTTCGACCGCTTTTAGTGCTGCACTGCCCGCTAATTGCCGCTGCTACGCATCACTGTCATCTGCTGGCGCAACTCTTGCTCTGCCCCATCCAGCTCAGTCTGGCCCATCACCTGTCCGCCACGGAGGCCCGAGTGTCCATTCATGTCGCCCTCAACCATGTCACCCATTACCGTTACGACCGCCTGATCAACCTCGGCCCGCAGATTGTCCGGCTGCGGCCGGCCCCCCACAGCCGTACCCGCATCCTCAGTTACAGCCTTAAGGTCACCCCGGCCGAGCACTTCATCAACTGGCAGCAGGACCCGCAATCCAACTATCTGGCGCGGCTGGTGTTCCCGGAAAAAACTCAGGAGCTGCGGATTGAGGTGGACCTGGTCGCCGAGATGGCGGTGCTCAACCCCTTCGATTTCTTTTTAGAGCCGCAGGCCGAGAAGATCCCCTTCGACTACCGCGCCGACGAACAGATCGAGCTCGCCCCCTTTCTGGTCAAGGGCGAGGCCACACCGGCCTTTGCCGCTTATCTGGCCAGCATCGACCGCACGCCACGCACCACCATCGATTTTTTGGTGGATCTCAACCAGCGGCTGAGCCGCGATATCGCTTACCTGATTCGCCTTGAGCCGGGGGTGCAGACACCGGAAGAGACCCTGACCAAGGGCTCAGGCTCCTGTCGCGACTCGGCCTGGCTGCTGGTGCAGCTGCTGCGCCATCTGGGGCTGGCGGCACGCTTTGTCTCCGGCTATCTGATCCAGCTGACCGCCGATGTGAAGTCCCTCGACGGCCCCTCCGGCCCCGATGCCGACTTCACCGATCTGCACGCCTGGTGTGAGGTCTACCTGCCTGGCGCCGGCTGGATCGGCCTTGACCCTACCTCCGGCCTGCTCGCTGGCGAAGGTCATATTCCGCTGGCCTGCAGCCCGGAGCCCTCATCAGCCGCCCCCATCACCGGGGTGCTGGATGAGTGCGAATGCGAGTTCAGCCACCAGATGCAGGTGACCCGCATCTGGGAGGCGCCGCGCGTCACCCGCCCCTACAGCGATGAACAGTGGGCCGCCATCGAGGCCCTCGGCCATCAGCTCGACGCCAAACTCAAGGCGCTGGATATCCGCCTGACCCAGGGGGGCGAGCCCACCTTTATCAGCATCGACGACCCTGACGGCGCCGAGTGGAACACCGAGGCGCTGGGGCCGACCAAACGGCTGCGCGCCGCCGAGCTGTTCCACCGCCTGCGCCACCACTACGCCCCCAACGGCCTGGTGCACTTTGGTCAGGGCAAGTGGTATCCGGGCGAGCAGCTGCCGCGCTGGTCGCTCAACTGCTTCTGGCGCAAGGATGGCCAGCCGATCTGGCAGCAGCCGTCGCTCTATGCCGATGAAAAGCGCGACTACGGCGCCAGCCCCGCCCTCGCCCGCCAGTTTCTGGAGGCGCTGGCGGCCCAGCTGGGGATCACCAGCGACCACCTGTTCCCGGCCTATGAAGACCATTTCTATTACCTGTGGCGCGAGCGGCGGCTGCCGGCCAACGTCACCCCGGATGATCCGCGGCTGGCCGATCCGCTGGAGCGGGCGCGGCTGATGAAGGTGTTCGATCAGGGGCTGGGTACTGAGGTGGGCTATGTGCTGCCGCTGGCCAGCCAGAACGGCGATGGCCAGTGGCAGACCGGCCCTTGGTTCCTGCGCTCCGAACAGTGTCTGCTGATCCCCGGCGACTCGCCCATCGGTTACCGCCTGCCTCTCGACAGTCAGCCCTGGGTCAGCGACAGCGATTACCCGTGGCAGCATCAGGTTGATCCCCACCAGCCGTTCCCGCCACTGCCCGGCCATGCCAGCCTGCGTCCGCGCTGGCAATATCAGGGCGAGGTGCGGCCGCCGCTTGCAACTGGCGCTGCCAGCCGGCCACCGGCGGCCAAGGAGTCGGCCGCCTGGATCACCCGCACCGCCATCTGCGCCGAGCCGCGTCAGGGCAAGCTCTACCTGTTTATGCCGCCACTGCGCCGGCTGGAGGACTACCTGCAGCTGGTGGCCGCCATCGAGGCCACGGCCGAGGCGCTGACCGCGCCGGTGATCCTGGAGGGCTACGAGCCCCCCTCAGATCCAAGGCTGGGCCAGTTCCGCGTCACCCCCGATCCGGGGGTGATCGAGGTCAACATCCATCCGGCCAGCAGCTGGGATGAACTGGTGGAGCGCACCAGCTTCCTCTACGACGCGGCCCGCTTAAGCCGCCTGACCAGCGAAAAGTTCATGATCGACGGCCGCCACACCGGCACCGGCGGCGGCAACCACTTTGTGCTGGGCGGCGCCACCGCCAGCGATTCGCCCTTCCTGCGCCGCCCCGATCTGCTGCGCTCGCTGGTCAGTTACTGGCATAACCACCCGTCGCTCAGCTACCTGTTCTCGGGCCTGTTTATCGGCCCCACGTCGCAGGCGCCACGGGTGGATGAGGCGCGCAACGACAGCCTGTATGAGCTGGAGATCGCCTTCCAGCAGCTGCCGCCAGCCGGCCAAAGCTGCCCGCCGTGGCTGATCGACCGGGTACTGCGCAACCTGCTGGTGGATATCACCGGCAACACCCACCGCGCCGAGTTCTGCATCGACAAGCTCTACAGCCCCGATGGCCCGGCCGGACGCAACGGCCTGCTTGAGCTGCGCGCCTTCGAGATGCCGCCCCACGCGCGCATGAGCCTGGCCCAGCAGCTGCTGCTGCGCACCCTGATCGGCCACTTCTGGGAGCACCCCTACAC
>JAGOCY010000009.1 GCA_017998495.1 Corallincola sp. | reverse complement strand
CAGATCCGCCAGGTTGATCATCACCCGCGGCCCCATCACCGAAAAACCTCGGCTGCCATCAGGTTCGCGGATCACCAGCTGGCGGATGGTCAGGGTCAGTTCCCCCACCTGCAGCTGATCCCCCAGAGACAAGCCGAGCTGTGGCAACAGCCGCGAATCGACCCAGGCCTCGCCGCGGGCTGGAATGGCTTGAGTAACAACGACGTCAGCGCCAGTGGCGAAGGGGGTGGTGGAAACCTCCAGCTGACCACGCAACGGATAACCCTCACCCACCGCCTTGACCGAGGCCAGCACCATCTCGTCACCGGCAAAGACCATCGAGCTGAATTCGGCCACCTGGGCCTGAGCCAGGCCAAAGCGCGCAGGCTCAATCAACCACTCATCCGGGAGCGGCAATCGCCCTTCTATCACCCGATCAGCGGCCAGATAGCTATTGCTCTCGCGGCTCAAAGAGCGCTCCATGCGATCAGCAAACACGGCCACGGCCGTCACCACCGCCACTGCCAGCAGCAGGGCGCCAGCGAGAATACGTACCTCACCGCTACGCCAGTTGCGCCACAGCAGACGCCAGGCCAACATCAGTAACCCCCGGCGGCTGCAGCGGCCGCGCGCTCGCTCGGCGGCGCCGCGCTGGTCAGGCTCACCACCCGCCCCGCTTCCAGTGTCAACTGGCGCCGGCAACGTTGCGCCAGACGCGCTTCATGAGTTACCAGAATCAGGGTGGTGTGCTGGGCGGCATTGAGCTCAAACAGTAGTTCGATGATGCGGGCGCCAGTGGCACTATCGAGGTTGCCTGTAGGTTCGTCGGCAAACAGCACCTTGGGCTCGCTGGCAAAGGCACGGGCAATCGCCACTCGCTGTTGCTCACCGCCGGACAGCTGGCGCGGATAGTGGTGAAGGCGGTGGCTCAGCCCCACCCGCTGCAGAAAGCTCTCAGCCCGCGCCCGTGGCTCAGGCTTACCATGCAGTTCCAACGGCATCATCACGTTCTCCAACGCAGTCAGCCCTGGTAGCAACTGAAACGACTGGAACACAAAGCCCACCAGCTCGGCCCTGATCCGCGCCCGCCCCTCTTCATCCAGCGCACTCAGCTCATGCTGGCCCAAGCGGATGGTGCCGCTGCTGGCGCCATCCAGACCGGCCAGAATCCCGAGCAAGGTCGATTTGCCAGAACCGGAAGCGCCAACAATGGCCAGACTATCGCCTGCGGCCACCTCAAGGCTGACCGCCTCGAGAATGGTTAAGGGGCCTTCGGCAGTAGTCACGCGCTTGGCAAGCTGGTGGGCAACAATCATCATCGGCATCCTGTAACCTGGCCTGAACGGCATGAAAGAACCTGTGGCAGCCATGCTGCGTATGCAAAGCAGCAGACAGCAGCCTGTCAGTGTTGGTAGTCACTGCGGCGCAGGCAATGACAAAACTGTTGCCAGCCGTTAGCTAGCCCTCAAAGGCACCCTGTGGAGTATGAGCATGAGCACCCTGTTATCTGTGCGCCAGTTGTTAACGCTACGTACCTTGGCCATCTTCTGGATCACTCTCCTGCTAGCCCTGCCTTTGCGCGCCGCTGACCAGGTGCTGCTAGTGCTGGGCGATAGCATCAGCGCTGGCTACGGTCTCAACCCAGAGCAGAGCTGGGTAACCCTGCTACAGCAGCGGCTCAGCGCCAAGGGCTTTGGCTATCGGGTGGTGAATGCCAGTATCAGCGGCAATACCAGCGGTGATGGACTCGGTCGGCTACCCGCCCTGCTGGCCAGCCATCGGCCCGCGTTGGTGATCGTGGAGCTGGGGGGTAATGATGGCCTGCGCGGCTACCCCATAAAAACCCTGCGCCATAACCTCAGCCAGCTGATCACCCTCAGCCGTGAGGCCGGCGCCAAGGTGCTGCTGGCCGGCATCGAGATCCCGCCCAACTACGGCAAGCGTTACAGCGACCAGTTTCGTGCCAGCTTCAGCGACGTAGCCAGCGCCACCGACACCCCGCTGGTGCCATTCATTCTCGATGGCATCGGCACCAACCCGGAGCTGATGCAACGAGACGGTATTCACCCCACCGCCGAAGCGCAGCCTAAATTGCTCGACAATATCTGGCCAACGCTGCAACCACTGCTTTAGGCGCCACAAGGCACCACAATGGCGCGACAGCACACTCACCATTGTGGTGCAATAGCAAGGCCATGGTGCACTACCGCTAAGGGGTCGCCAGCGGTAAAGAGTCTGGCAACTGGCTACGACAGGCGCCACAGACTGTACCGGCCCGGTCAGCCCCACCCTCACTGGTCCGCAGCATCCTGGCGGTTGCCCCAGTACAGCGACAGACCACAGTGGCTGGCGGCGCCTGATGGAGCAGCAACTGGCGGCGCGACCACAGGCTGCCGCTTAACCGAAACTGCCACTGCTGCCACAGCGACAGACGGCGACCACTGTTGATTGCCTCCTCCAGCCTCGCCCGTTCCGGCAACGGGCCAACGGCCAGAGCCCCGATCAGCACCCCACGCTCCAGCACCAGCCGACGGTAGATCTGTTTGGCCGGGTCACGATACTCGCGGGTGATGATGAACGGGCTGCGCCGCAACTCACTAACCACGCCATGACTGAAGACGGCCGCACCCGCGATCTCGCGCTGATTAACGCTCATTGAGCCTAGGTACTGGGCCTGCTCGCCCATCAGCAATGCCGCCAGCACGGCTGCCTGCTCCAGCCCAGGCCCCACTAGGCCGTGAACGACGCCGCGATGCTCGGCGCAGGCGCCCAAGGCGTGGATGCCGGCCACACTGGTGCGCAGCCGGTCATCCACCAGCACACCATGGCTGGTGCGCAGCTGAGCATCGCGGGCCAGCTGGGTATTGGGCCGAATGCCAGTGGCCAGGATCACCTGGCTCACCGTCAGCGCCGAACCATCGCGCAGGCGCACCGCCACCACCCGGCCATGGTCACTCTCCACCGCCACCACGCCAGCATCCAGCTGAACCTCAACTCCCTGCTGCTGTAACTGCTGCTGCAGCATGGCGGCCGCATCATCATCGAGGCGGTTGTGCATCAGCCGTGCTTCCTGCTGCAACAGATGCACACTGGCAAAGCCGTGCTCGGCCAGGGCCGCCGCCGCCGTCATCCCCAACAGCCCACCACCCACCACCGCCGTCGGCTGCGCCGGATCTAGGCGTTCCAACAGGCCTGATAGCTGCTCCAGTTGATAAATCAGATGCACACCGGCGCTGCCAACTCCGGGAATACCGGGCACCCGTGGCCGACAGCCGGTGGCCAGGATCAGGGTCTGATACAAGTGCGAACGGCCGGCCATGTCAGTGACCGCCTGACGGCGGCGGTCCACCGCCAGGATCGGCACCTCGTGATACTCCAGCGCCGTGCGCCGTCGTACCTGGGCCAGCCGTTCCTGCTCTGCGGCACCATAAGGACGATCACCAAAGAGTTGGATACGCCCGCCATAGCCACGCAGTCGCAACTCCTCGATCACCGCCAGCGCGGCCACATCGGTGCCCACCACCACCAACGGTGGCCCCTGATGATCCAGCCCGCCGGGACCGGTCATGTCACTATCCATTAGGTTCATGGCTGCTCCTTTGGCCAAGCGTTACTGAGGGTCACACAGCAAAGAGCTTGCCAGATTGTCGAACTGTGACCGCCCGCTCGCTACGCCTCACCGCAATGGTTACCCCCTTACTGGCGCGGCCCCCTCACTCGGCCACACTTGAAGCAGTGCCCGGTCACCGGACGGCAGCCATGAGCCAACGCCGCTTTCAGCGTTTTGCCGACTTCTATCCCTTTTATCTCAGTCAGCACCGCACCCCAGGTTGCCGTCGCTTGCATTATCTGGGCTCCACGCTGGTTCTGGTCGCCCTGTTTTTGTCACTACTGGTCAGTCGCTGGTGGCTAATCGCCATGCCACTAGCCGGCTATGGCTACGCCTGGTTCGGCCACTGGCAGCATGAGCACAACCGCCCGGCCACCTTTAGCTACCCGGTTTACAGTCTGTTAGGAGACTGGGTGATGTTTGGCCAATGGCTAAGCCGGCGGCTACCCCCTGCCGCCACCTGGCCCCAGCCTGATCCCTGAGCAGAAGCGGCACGTAAACCCCACTTATTTTGGTCTGTTATGGCCTTAGCCTGGGGCAACCCAGACTTTAGCAACCCGCGGAGGACCGATGTCGATCACTACCAGCCCCAACGATCTGCTCCGCCAGCGCGCCCTCAAAGGGCAACGGTTGCTCAACCTGACGCTGATCGGCATGTTCATCTACTGCCTGGTGCTCGCCCCTTGGTATGACAGCTGGTCTACGGCTCTGCTCTGGGGCCTGCCCCTGCTCGGTATTGGCATCGGCCTGCCAGCGTTGATGCCGGCCAGCCGCGCGGCGGCGCTCACTCAGGGGCTGGTGGCGATGGCGCTGGTTGCGCTGCAGATCCATCTCGCCCAAGGGATGATCGAGATGCACTTTGGCGTCTTTGTCGTGCTCGCCTTTCTGGTGGTATTCCGCGACTGGCTGGTATTGCTCGCCGCCGCCACCTTCATTGCCGTCCACCATCTACTGTTCTGCTATCTGCAGCATCATGGCTACGGCGTCTGGCTGTTCTCCGACATGAGCGACCACTGGCTGCGGGTGTTTATTCACGCTGGCTATGTGGTGGTCGAAACAGCCTTTTTGATCGCGGTCGCAGTCAGCGCCGATCGCGAAGCGCGCGACAGCGCCAGCCTGCGTAGCGCCTTTAATCAGATGTTGGCGGATGGCCAGCATCTTGACCTGCGGCTCACCACCAGCGGTGGGGGCGAAGCGATGGACAGGTTCAGAGCTATGACCGCGCTGCTCACCAATCTGGTGGCCGAAGCGCGTCGCATCGCCGATGAACTGGGGCAATCGGCCAAGGCCCTGCTGGATGGTGAAACCACCCTCAGCCGCGAAAGCGATCTGACCCGACGTGAGACCGACTCGCTAGCATCAGCCATCGAGCAGATGTCGGCCGCCGCTCGTACTATTGCCGATCATGCCGCCCAAGCGGCTCAGTTGGCGGTCACCGCTGGCCATGAAGAGCGCCAGGTACGCGATGCCAACAGCCGTAATCTGACCATCAATACCCAGCTGGCCAGCCAACTGGGTGAAGCCTCAACGCGGGTGCATGAGGTCAACCATGCCTGCCAGGCGATCGATAAGGTAGTTGCGGTGATCACCGCCGTGGCCGAACAGACCAACCTGTTGGCCCTCAATGCCGCCATTGAAGCAGCCCGTGCCGGCGAAATGGGGCGTGGTTTTGCGGTGGTGGCGGATGAGGTCCGCAGTCTGGCCGCGCGCACCCAGCAGTCCACCACCGAGATCACCCAGCTGATCCGCGATCTGCAAAGCGGCTCCGAGCAAACGGTGGCGCTGATGGCCCACTGTCAGCAGATCTCTGGCCAGAGCCTGGATGCCAGCAAGGCGGTGGCCACCGCCGTGGATACGCTCGGCACCGCCCTGCAGCAGATCCAGAGCCTGTCGAGCGAGATCGCCACCGCCACCGACGAACAGCGCAACGTCAGCCACAGCATGGCCGCAAGCGCCAACCAGATCCGCCAGCGTAACGACGGGGTAGCGGCACTGCTCGGGCAGTTTGATCAGCTCACCAGCCAGCTGCAGCACCAGCAGCAGGCCCTGCAACAGCAGATGTCGCTGCTGCGGGTGAATCACTGATCTCTGCCCGGATCCTTGGCACAATGGGCCACCACCGGCCAGCCCCAGCCCGTTCATGGAGGCCCACAGATGCTGCTCGATTGCCGCTTTGACCAACCGCAGTTAGCCGCCGGACTCAACTGGTTCAATCCACCACCGCAGTGGCAGCTGCAGCAAGGGCTGCAGCTGACCACTGGCGCCAATACCGATCTGTGGCAACGCACCCACTACGGCTTTCGCCGCGATGATGGCCACGCTCTGTTAATGGCCGTGGCCGGCGATTTTGAAGCCAGCGTCGGCGTCAGGTTCGAGCCGCGCCAGCAATATGACCAGGCTGGGATCCTGCTGCGCATCGACAGCAACAATTGGGTCAAGGCCAGCTGCGAATATGAGGATGACAGCCTCAGCCGGGTTGGCTCGGTGGTCACCAACCTCGGTTATTCCGACTGGGCCACCAGCGATCTGCCATCCTCGGTGCGCCAGTTGCATTACCGCCTCAGCCGGCGTGGTGACGACGTCAAACTGGACTTTAGCCATGATGGCCAGCGCTGGCAGCAGATGCGCATTGCCCACCTCCATCAGGCACCCAAGACGGTAACCGTTGGCCCCTATGCCTGCAGCCCCACCGGCCAAGACTTCCGCTGCACCTTCGACTATTTCCGAGTCACGGAGAATCGCTGGCACGCCGAATAAGCTGCAGAGGGCTAAGGACACCGTCTTGATCTGTCTCAATTGTGCAACTGTTGCCGTCATCCGGTCGCCATTCTGACAGCCAGCGCACATTTACGGGGGTTAAATGGTGGCCATGATCCGCCACCGCAGGTTGATGCGGATGGACGGGCTGCCAAGGAGCAAGCATGAGTATCGACAAACGCCCTATCTATATTCCCGTTGCCGGCCCAGCGCTGCTGGAAAGCGCGCTGCTTAACAAAGGCAGCGCCTTCTCCGCCGAAGAGCGCCAGTCGTTCAATCTGGAGGGGCTGATCCCACCGGCGATTGAAACCATCGAAGAGCAGGCCGCGCGCGCCTATCGCCAGTATCAAACCTTCAAAACTGCGCTCAACAAGCACATCTACCTGCGTAATATTCAGGACACCAACGAGACCCTGTTTTACCGGCTGGTGCAGGACCATATCAGCGAGATGCTGCCGCTGATCTATACCCCCACCGTCGGCGAAGCCTGCCAGCAGTTTTCCAATATCTACCGTCGCGCCCGCGGCTTGTTCATCAGCTACGAAGATCGCGAGCGGATGGACGAACTACTCAACAATGCCATTCGCCACAATGTGCGGGTGATCGTGGTCACCGACGGCGAGCGCATTCTTGGCCTCGGCGATCAGGGCATTGGCGGCATGGGGATTCCCATTGGCAAGCTCAGCCTCTATACCGCCTGTGGCGGTATCAGCCCCGCCTACACCCTGCCGGTGGTGCTGGATGTGGGCACCAACAATGCGGAACTGCTCAACGATCCCATGTATATGGGGGCGCGCCATCCGCGCATCAGTGGCGACGACTACCTCGCCTTTGTCGATCAGTTCATGGAAGCCGTGCGGGTGCGCTGGCCCGAGGCCATGGTTCAGTTTGAAGACTTTGCCAAACAGAATGCAGTTCCCCTACTAGAGCGCTATCAGCACAAGTACCGCTGCTTCAATGACGATGTGCAGGGTACAGCCGCCGTAACCGTCGGCACTCTGTTGGCGGCGTGCAAGGCGCGCAACGTGGCCCTGTGCGATCAGCAGATCGTATTTCTGGGTGCGGGCTCCGCAGGTTGCGGCATTGCCGAGGCGATCATCGCCCAGATGGTGGCTGAAGGGATCAGCGACAACGCAGCCCGCCGCCGAGTGTTTGTACTTAACAGCAAGGGGTTGATGGTGGCAGAGACCTCCAATCTCTACGACTTTCAGCAGCGGCTGGCCCAGCCTATGGAAGCGGTGGCTGGCTGGGTCAATCGCGGCCCGGGGATCTCGCTGTTCGATGTGGTGCATAACGCCAAACCCACGGTGCTGATTGGCGTATCAGCCGTACCGGGGCTGTTCACCGAAGAGGTGATCCGCGAGATGCACCGTCACTGCCCGGTGCCGATCGTGCTGCCACTGTCCAACCCCACCAGCAAGATAGAGGCGACCCCGGAGCAGGTGCTGAACTGGACCAATGGCGAAGCCATTGTCGCCACCGGCAGCCCCTTCGCAGCGGTGGAGGTGAACGGCAAGAGCCATCACATCAGCCAATGCAACAACGTCTATATCTTCCCCGGTGTCGGCCTCGGGGTGTTGGCCTGTGGCGCCAGCCGCATTACCGACGAGATGCTGCTGGCGGCCAGCCGGGCGCTAGCTGACTGCTCGCCACTGGCGCGCGATGGTCATGGGCCGCTGCTGCCGCAGTTTGAAACCATCCACGAGGTCAGTCGCACCATTGCCCTAGCGGTCGCCAAGGCCGCCATCGCCCAAGGGCTGGCAATCAGCGTCGCCGACGAGGTGCTGGTGGAGGCGATCGAGCGGATGTTCTGGCAACCCGCTTACCGCCGTTACAAGCGCACGGCGATCTGAGGGCTGGCAGCCAGCGCCGCCGCCTGAGAACCACTGAGTGCTTCCAGATCTCCAGCCAGCTCATCCAGCTGGCTGCGGATCTGCTGGCGTTGCTCAGAGCTCAGAGTGGCGCTCAAGCGCGCCGCCCAAGCGATCCACTGCTGGCGAGAGTCAGCCACATGGCGGGAAAAACGCCCGCCACCGACACGGCCACTATTGACCACCACATCGATCATCGCCGGCCCGAACTGCGGCGTACCGCGCTGGGCAAAGGTCTGCTCCAGGGTATCCAGCCACTGCTCTTGATAATCGAGCCACAGCGGGTAGTACTGCTGCTGCCAGCGTGCCCATTCGGTGATCAGTTGCCGCTGTTCCGGCTCCATACGGCCGAACCAGCGCTCAATATCGCGCTCCAGCTTGCGCATCGCATCACGCTGCACCTTGGCCAGACCGCCTTCCTGCCAATCCTTGCGGCGTTCGGCCTGCTTGCGCCGACGTTCGACCATAAAGGCCGTCACCTGCTGATCGCTCAGCAGCGCCGCCACCCGGTTTGCCGGCTGATGTAACCGCTCAGCCAGACGCAGGGTTGCCGCCTCCCAGTCATCCAGGTAACGGCTGATTTGGCTGGTAGACAGCGGCCCGGCCAGATCGGCACTGAGGTTGCGTAGCAAGCGCGCGTAACCCGGCAGCTCCTGCTGCCGGTGCCAGGCCAGCAAGGGAGCCAGCTCTGCATCCAGAGCCCGCCGCTGGCGTCGGTCGAGTTCAAAGTAATCATCCAGCTTCCAACCGATGACAAAGTCGAGCCAGTTATAGGCCAAGCGCACGGCGCAGCCACTGACCAGCAGCGCCATCAACAGCACCAGCCATTGCCGGCGCCACTGATTACCGCCAGATAGTTTCTGCAACAGGGCATTGATGCGGGCCATCACCTATACTCGTTCGGTCTCACCAAAGGGAGGTTGTCGAGATGTCCACCATTTTGCAAGAAGTCACGGTAATAGCGACCACCGCCAGCGGCACCATAGATATGTTTGTCGAAGTCAGTGTGGCGGATGCTTTTCATGAAGCCCTGCTGCTGGGCAAGGCAAGCAGCGGTAGCAGCCAGCTGGCCACCATGAGCGGCCCCATGACTAGCCGTAGTCTGGAGAGCATCACCCCTACCGATATCGTGCTGCAGATCGCCTATGACGTTGGCGGCGCGGTCTGGGTACCAGCCTCACTCTTTGTCATCGGTCGCGGGGTTGATGGCAGTAGCCGGCTGTTGGCGGCGATCCCCCACTGGCCCACCGCTGTCGGTTTGACCGAACTGGGTGACGACGGCCGAAGCGCAGTTGCCAGCGGCCACAACTATTTTGCCGTCAGCGCCCAAGCGATTCTGGCTGCCAGCTGACGCATGCTGGCGGGCGGCCAGCCCACCGCCGCCCGACCAGCAGCACTTCAGCTATCGGCGTACATGGCGTCGATTTCGCGCGCATAGCGGGCGGCGATCACCTTGCGCCGCAATTTGAGGGTGGGCGTCAGCTCACCATTTTCCAGTGAAAATGGGACAGCCAGCAGGGTGAAGCGCCGCACCTGTTCCCAGTTGGCCAGCTCGTTCTGCACCGCTTTCAGCCGTTGTTCCACCAGCTTGATCACCGCCGGATGGGAAAGCAGTTCGGCAGCCCCCTGAACCTGCAGCCCAAGCTGGCGAGCATGGGCGTCAAGGGCATCCAGACGCGGCACAATCAGCGCAGCAACAAAATGGCGCGCGTCGGCAAACACCGCCACCTGCTCAATCAGCGGCTCCTGCACCAGCACCCCTTCCACCCGTTGTGGCGCTACATACTTGCCATTGCTGGTCTTCATCAGCTCCTTGAGCCGCTCGGTGAAGTAGAGATTACCAGCGCCATCGATGGCACCGGCATCACCGGTGCGCAGCCAGCCATCGGCGGTAAAGGCTTCGGCCGTGGCCTCGGGCTTGTGGTAATAGCCTCGCATGATGGTGGCACCGCGCACCTGGATCTCGTTGTCCGCCCCCAGCCGTACCTCGATCTCCGGCAGGGGCTGACCGATGGAGCCGAGCACATAGCCCTGATCTGGGTAGCAGCTGACGGTGGCACAGGTTTCGGTCAGGCCATAGCCGTACTTTAGATGAAGGCCAAGCGCCTGAAAGAAGCCGTTAACCTTGTCATCCAGCCGCGCCCCGGCGGTTGGCATGTAGCGAATGCGACCACCAAAGCGCTCACGCACCTTGGACAGCACCAGGGCATCTGCCAGGGCAAAGCAAAGGCGCTGATACCAGCCGCCGCGCTCACCCTTATTACGCAGCTCTGCCTGCCGTGCCCCGACCGCCATCGCCCAGCCAAACAGCCGCTGCTGCACCGGCCGGGCCGCTGCGACTTTGGCCTGCACCGCGCCCATCGCTTTCTCGAACACCCGTGGCACCGCACACATCAGCGTCGGTTTAAGCTGCGGCATGACGCTTACGGCCTGCTGCGGATCACGCAAATATAGGTTAGTGGCGCCGCGATAGAGCAGATAGTAGCTCCAGCAGCGCTCAAAAATATGGGCCAGCGGCAGCATGCACAGCGAGCGGTCCTGGTCATTGACCATCACCCGGCGCTCATGCAGGGCCAACGCGGCCAACAGGTTATCCATGCCGAGCATCACCCCCTTGGGCTCGCCGGTGGTGCCCGAGGTGTAGATCAGGGTAAAGAGATCATCGCGGCTGAAGCGGCTGGCGCGTTCAGCCAAGACGGTCTGATCCGGCGCTACGGCGACAAAGTTGGCCCAGCTGCTGATGCGCGGATCATCACTGTCGCTCTCCAGTTCATCCAGCATCACCACCTGACGGAGCAGCCCCTCAGCCAGCAGGGTTTTGGCCACAGCTAGCTGCGCCCGCTCGCCCACGAACAGGATCTGCACCCCGGCGTCGACCACAATGTAGCGCGTCTGCTCCAGCGTGCTGGTTGGGTAGATCGGCACGGGCACGCCCCGCGCCGCGAGAATCGCCAGATCGGCGATGGTCCACTCGGGCATGTTACGCGCCATCAACCCCACTCTGTCGGCCTCGCCATGGCCAGCATGAATCAGGGCGGTGGCGGCGCGCTCGACCAGCGTCATCATCTCGCCCCAGCAGGCCTGGCGCCAACGGCCCTGATGCTGCCACTCGTAGGCTGGACGTTGCCGGTGGCGTGCCGCTAACTGGCGGAACAGGCTGACAATATGGTTAGCATCGGCGGCACAAACAGCAGTAGTCATACAACGAGCCTCAGACAAGGGGGCGCCATGCTCGCAGCATGGCCTTGAGGCTACAAGTGTAAGCTCAATCGCGAGAATTGGCCGCCGCGCCGCTGCTGTCAGCCAGATTTGACGGCGCGCTGCCGCCAGCTCTCCGGGCAGCGGGCCGAGCCTTTGTCGAACATCAGAGTGACCTCGGCCACCGTCAGCCCGAACTTGCGAATAGCGGCACGGTTGAGCAGATAACGCTCATCCAGCTGAAACAGCCAGTCATCGAAGGTGACGGCATAACTGCTGCCATCCACCAGCAGATCCATGCCGTAGCGCCAGTTCATGGCGAAACCACCAACGCCACCGGCGGCCTCACCCTTGATATCGGCAGCACTGCCGATGTAACCATCGCGGCTCGGCTTGATGGTCCAGATTCGCTGCTGGCGCTCGCCGTCATCGAAATAAAACTGCTCGTCGAGGGTGCCCACCCCATCCACCCAACTGCCATTGAGCTCGACACACATACGACGGGTGACGGCGCCGCGGTAATCCTGCACCGTGCCCACGGCGATCAAAGTGCCGTTGAGGTACTCCTCCAGCTTCAGCGGCGGCTGCTCACCGGCATAATGCTCCGGGGCCACACCACAGCCGGCCAGGATCAATGCCGCAGCCGGCGCGAGATATTTCATGGTTATTCTCCACCAATGAGTTGAGCCCGCAGATCCGGTGCCGAAGTTTGGGGGGACAGCCAGATATCGAGGAAAGCGCGACCGAACTCAGGAGCGCTGACCACGCCAATGGCCGAGCCGTTGTGGTAGAAGTGGGTCAGACCCTCCTCATCGACCAACACCGCCAGCCGGTCGCCACGGCGCACATCTGGCCACAACTGACGCAGACTGGCGAGCCACTGCGACTGCTGCGGATGGTTGGCCCATTGCGACTGCAGTTGCCACTGATCGGCGGTGGCCTCCACCAGATCCTCGGCCTCGATATCCCTCAGGTAGGTCAACTCCAGCGCTACCGGCAACGCCTGCTGCAACTGGCCAGGCCAAGATGAACTGGCAGCAAACAGGCGGGCGTCGTAAATGTCGAACAGAAAGCGGCTGAAGCGCCCCTCACCCAGCGGTTGCAGCTGCACAGCCCACGGCATGGCGTTACCAGCGCCCGAGGCCTGAGCCCAGACGCTAAAGAGCAACAACGGCAATAAGCAGATCAGTCGAGCAGTGTTCACCGGCGTCTCTCCACAGCAGGTTGCGGTAACAACCGCAGTTAGCCATGGCTCTATTACGGCTGTTAGCGCCGTTCAGACCACCGCTGCTCCAGTTTGAACGCCAGCGGCAGCAACAGCAGCCAGCCCGAAGCGAGCGCCGGATAGGCCACCAAAGGCCCCAGTGGCAAGCTGGCCGCCCCCAAAGCGACACCAGCCAGATAGGTGGAGGGGACCAGCAGGCCGACGCTGGCCAGGGTTAACCAGCTGCTGCGGCGCAAAAAAAACAGGGCATGGGGCAGCCCCAAGGCAAAGCTCACCCACAGCAGTGCCAGCCAGGGCGGCGGCAACAGCCCTTGGGGTTCAAACTGCAGAATCGACAGCCACTGCCACAGGGCGTCAATGGCGTAGCCGGTAGGCGCCAGCCACAGCAGCCGACGCAGATCGGCCTGACGCCAGGGGCTGAACCACCACTGACAGAACACCAGCGGCAGTAGCCACCACCAGCGGTAGCCCAATACCAGATAGAGCCAGACAAGGTTGGAGCCCACCAGATTGAGCCCCCACCACAGCCGGCCATCCTTGAACTGCATGCGGCTCAACTGCCCCGGCGCTGACTGATCGGCGCCAGCTGACGCGGCTTGGTCAGCAGCAGATGAACAGTGCTGATCGCCCGTTCCCGGAACCCGCCTTCGCAGTAACAGAGATAAAAGCGCCACAGGCGGATAAAGGCCTCGCTAAAGCCCAGCTCGCGTACCTGCGGCAGGCTGGCCTCGAAGCGGCTACGCCAATCCGCCAAAGTGCGGGCGTAATCCAGGCCAATGTCCTCAACCTGGCGGATCATCATGTCCGTACGCTCGGCCACATGACGGGCCATCACCGCCAGTGATGGCAGGCTGCCACCGGGGAAGATGTAACGCTGGACAAAGTCGACCGACCCCACATACTGGTCATAACGCTGATCGGCAATGGTGATCGCCTGGATCAGGGCGATGCCATCGGCCTTGAGCAAGCG
>JAGOCY010000234.1 GCA_017998495.1 Corallincola sp. | reverse complement strand
CCCCAGGAGACTGACCAGAAGCTGCGCGACTATCTTGGCCGTTTCGGTTTTGGCGGCGAGCGCGCCTTTGCCCCGGTCGGGCCCTTCTCGGGTGGCGAGCTGGCTCGCCTCTGTCTGGCCATGATCATCTGGCAGCGCCCTAACCTGCTGCTGCTCGACGAACCGACTAACCACCTCGATCTGGAACTGCGCCACAGCCTGACCATGGCGTTGCAGGCCTTTGAGGGGGCGATGGTGCTGGTCTCTCATGATCGCCATCTGCTCGGCGCCTGCTGCGACGACTTCTATCTGGTTGCCGATCGCCGCGTCGAGCCCTTCTCCGGCGATCTCGACGACTATCGTCGGCTGCTGGTGGCCATGGCCAATGCCGCCGCCAGCAGCAGCTCCGGTGCAAGCGCCAGCGAACGCCAGGATCGCAAGGAGCAACGGCGTCAGGCAGCCGATCGCCGCAGCGCCCTCAAGCCACTGCGCGACAAGGTCAAAAAGCTTGAAAATCAGGTAGAAAAACTCACCGCCGAGCTGGCAGCGCTGGACGAGCGACTGGCGGACAGTACACTCTATGAAGCGGCGCAACGCGCCACCCTGACCGCTCTGCTGCAACAGCAGGGGCAGGTCCGTCAGCAGCTGGGCGAGGCTGAAAGCGCCTGGCTGGAACAAGCCGAATTGCTGGAGCAAATGGAAAGCGATGAGTGACACCCTGCTTGCCGATGCCGAAGTGTTCTGGTGCGAAGCCGGCATGCACTACCAGCAGGAGGCCGTCAAAGCCGCCTGCCTGACCCTGCAGGACGGCCACGGCCTGAACGTCAACCTGCTGCTGCTGGCCTGGTGGCTGGCCAATCATGACTATGAGCTGCAGCCTGAACAGTTCCGCCTGCTTGATGAAACGGTCCGCCACTGGCACGAGCAGCAGTTAGGCACCATCCGCCAGCTCAAGTCTGCCGCCCAGAATGCCCACTGGCTGGAAGAGGAACATCGGCAGAATCTCTATCAAAAGCTGCTGGACAGCGAGCTGGCGATGGAGCGCATTGAACAGCGAATGCTGCTGGAAAAGCTGGCCGGCATGAAGCTGAGCAAGCGCCAGGGGGCCTCGGCCCGCCAGAGTCTGTGGAACTATCTGCTCTACGGCGGCGTCAGCTACAGCAGTGAAAACCAGAAACTGGTCGAACGGATCGCCGACGACAATTGACCGGGCGGACTGCGCCGCCCAAGATAAAAGGCCCCGTTCAGGCCGGATCTGTCATGTCAGCGCGTCATCCGATCATCGCCGTGACCGGTTCCTCCGGAGCCGGTACCACCACCACCAGCAGCGTATTCGAGCAGATCTTTCGCCATAAGGGGGTACGGGCAGCGCTGGTGCAGGGTGATGCCTTTCACCGCTTTACCCGTCCCGAAATGGACGTGGCGATCCGTAAGGCTGCCGAACAGGGTCGGCACATCAGCTACTTTGGCCCCCACGCCAACGACTTCGGCATGCTAGAGGCCTTTTTCAAAGCCTATGCCCGCGATGGCAGTGGCCGTTACCGGCGCTACCTCCACTCCTTTGATGAAGCTGTGCCCTACAACCAGATGCCGGGCACCTTCACCCCGTGGGAGCCGCTGCCGGAGGGCACCGACCTGCTGTTCTACGAGGGGCTGCATGGCGGGGTGGTCACCCCTGAGCACAACGTCGCCCAGTATGTCGACCTGCTGATCGGCATGGTGCCGATCATCAACCTGGAGTGGATTCAGAAGATCATGCGCGACACCACCGAGCGCGGCCACTCACGCGAAGCGGTGACCGCCTCGATCCTGCGCTCGATGGATGACTACGTGCACTACATCACCCCGCAGTTCTCGCGCACCCACGTCAACTTCCAGCGGGTGCCCACGGTCGACACCTCCAACCCCTTTGATGCCCGTGAGATCCCCACGCTTGATGAGTCGTTCGTGGTGATCCGTTTCAAGGAGCCACGCAAGGTCGACTTCCCCTATCTGCTGCAGATGATCGACGGCGCCTCCATGTCGCGCCTCAACACTTTGGTGGTGCCCGGCAGCAAAAACAGCTTGGTGATGGAGCTGATCCTCACCCCCTTTATCGACGATCTGCTAGAGCGGCGCCGCAAGGCAATGGAGTTCTAATAGCCTGCTGCTGATACAAAAACGCACGCCTGAAGCGTGCGTTTGGCAGCAAGCGGACAGCGGACCGGCTAGCGGATCTCAAACTCCGCTTCACAGCTCTTGAGGTAAGCGATCAGGCTCTCTTCACGCTCGGTCTTGAGCTCGACACCAAAGATGTAGCCACTCTGGATCACGCTGATGTGAGCGATGCTGCCCTTAAACTTGCGGGTATGGCCCAGAGCCAGAATCTCAACCACCACTTTGGTACCCACCGCTGGTGGCTCAACCTTGGCATGAAAGCCCACCCCTTTGGGGCTAACGTTGACCACCATGGCGTTGATCGGTTTGGCAAAGATGCTGCCCAACCCAGCCTTGGCGATCTGGGCAGTGATCACCGTCCTGACTCTCAGTCGCGGCGCGCGGCGCCGCTCAGCTCCTGCCGACTCGATTGTCGACTCGCTCATACGTCTTACCAAACCACTGCGGGAGAACTGGTTATAACACTTCTTGCGAGGAAGCGGAAATCGCGCGGCCCCGGCTGCGCCCGGGCAAGCGCAATCCATGATCCGGCGCTCACCCCGGGGCCTGTTATGGGCAAAAATTGACCGTCGTCAGCCCCCCTGTGCAACCGGGGTCGCGACAACTGTTTCAAGGCTTTACGGGCAGCGCGCAAACAGCATAAACTCTGGCCAAATTTAGATCCCCCGGGCCCGTCATACGGGTTATCGCCGGTCACAAGGAGCATGCAATGGCGCTGATTGGCAAGCCACAAGCCGACCCCACTCTCGAATGGTTCCTCAGCCATTGCCACATCCACAAATACCCGGCCAAAAGCACGCTGATCCATGCCGGCGAAAAGGCCGATACCCTCTACTACATCGTGCGTGGCGCGGTCGCCGTGCTGATCAAGGATGACGAGGGCAAGGAGATGATCCTCTCCTACCTCAATCAGGGTGATTTTATCGGCGAACTGGGGCTGTTCGAGGAGGAGTCGGTGCGTACCGCTTGGGTGCGCGCCAAGAGCCCGTGCGAAGTGGCCGAGATCTCTTACAAGAAGTTCAAGCAGCTGGTGCAGGTCAACCCTGAGATCCTGATGCGCCTGGCCGGCCAGATGTCCAAGCGGCTGCAGACCACCAGCCAGAAGGTAGGCGATCTCGCCTTCCTCGACGTTGCCGGTCGTATCGCCCAGACCCTGCTCCATCTGGCCCGCCAGCCGGATGCCATGACCCACCCGGATGGCATGCAGATCAAGATCACCCGTCAAGAGATCGGCCAGATCGTCGGCTGCAGCCGCGAAACGGTCGGCCGCATCCTCAAGATGCTGGAAGATCAGAACCTGATCCACGCCCACGGTAAAACCATCGTGGTGTTTGGCACCCGCTAACACCGAACGCGGTCTTGTCCCTCAACGCCGGCAGCTGCCGGCGTTGCTGTTTATGGCGCCGGCTAGCGGCGGTCGGTGCTACTGAAAATCTTGTCGGCCGAGGCGGCGATAAAGCCGGGGTAAAGCTGGCCATCGGCCTGCGGATAGCGACGAGCAAACTCATAGAAGCAGCCGGGAATGGTGAGCATCCCATCGCTGAACTGAGCCTCGGCCAGATCGGCCACGGTTGATGACTGCTCCAGCAGTTCGGCCGGCGAGCCCTTGATCAGCCCACCAGCGGCGTTGAGGACAAAGCCGGCTTGTTGCAGCCGCTCATTGACCGCCTCAAGGCTCAACCCCAGGGCATTGACGCTGACCGTGAAGTGGTTGGCGCGCAGCCCCCAGGCCGCCACCCAGCCGGCATATTCGCTCTCATCCGCCA
>JAGOCY010000233.1 GCA_017998495.1 Corallincola sp. | reverse complement strand
GTCTAACCCTATGGCTCGGCCAGCTGCTGCTGGATGATGATGAGTGCCGCCTGGCGCTGGAGGTGGATGGCCTGCTGCAGCTGGTTGCTGGCTGGCCCGGCCCACCGTTGCTGTTGGTCAGCAATGAGGTGGGGTTGGGCATAGTGCCGGAATCGCCGCTGGCTCGCCGTTTTCGCGATGAGTCCGGGCGTTTGCATCAGCGACTGGCAGCCCTGGCTGATAAGGTGACGTTGGTGGTTGCCGGGATCCCGCTATGCATCAAGGGCTGACCCTCGATTTGTGGCGCCATGGTCCGGTGAGCGTTCCGGGCCACCTCTATGGCGCCACTGATGTTGCTCCCTGCGAGCTGGGCGTAGCGGCGCTGGCGCAGGCCATCATTGCCCGTTGTCCCTCTCGCATCCTCTGCTCGCCGTTGACCAGGGCGTTGCTGCCGGCCGAGCAGGCCGCCGCCGCACTGGCGGTACCGCTAACAGTTGTGCCTGCGCTTAGCGAATGGCACTTTGGCCAGTGGGATGGCGCCCGGCTGGATGAGCCGGCGCTGGCAGGCCTGTGGCAACAGCCGCATCTGCAGGTCCCTCCTGGCGGTGAAACACTCATGGATTTTCGTCACCGCCTCCGTCACTGGCTGGCGAGCCTTGAGCTAGAGCCCGATCAGCGCTGGGCGGTGGTTTGTCACGCTGGGGTGATCCGAGCCTTGATTGGCGAAGTACTGGAACAACCGGATCACCGTTTTCATCAACTGCTGCGGCTGTCCATCGCTCATGGCTCACGCACGACACTGAGCGTCAGCCGCTGGCAGCAGCAGCTTGTTTTGCAACTGGAACAGATCAATTACCCATGAATGAACAGCAACAGGACACCTCCCAGGATATGGATGAGCGCCACCGTGAACGCCAGCAACGGCTGAAGGAGCAGGTCGATGCCCGCATTGCCGCCGCCAGTGATGAGCGTGGCCTGCTGCTGGTGATCACGGGCAACGGCAAGGGCAAGAGCAGTTCAGGCTTTGGCATGGTGGCACGGGCTGTCGGCCATGGCCAAAAGGCCGCTGTGGTTCAGTTCATCAAGGGCGAGTGGGCCTGTGGTGAACGCAATCTGCTGCAACAGGCCGGAGTCCCCTTTGCGGTGATGGCTACCGGTTTTACTTGGGAAACCCAGAACCGGGCGGCGGATCAGGCCGCGGCTCAGCAGGTGTGGCAGCAGGCCAGGATCTGGCTGGCTGATCCTGCCATCGATCTGGTGCTGCTTGATGAGCTGACCTACATGGTCCAGTACGACTACATCGACCTTGATGAGGTGCTGCAGGCGTTACGTCAGCGGCCACGGGAACAGAGCGTGGTGATCACCGGCCGTGGCGCCCATCGCAGCTTGATCGAACTGGCCGATACGGTGTCAGAAGTGCGCAGTATCAAGCATGCCTTTGACGCCGGGCTCAAGGCACGCCGCGGCGTTGACTGGTGATCCGTGCGGGGAGAGCCAAGCTCTCCCCGCGCTCAGGCTAGCGTTTGGGGGCCGGCTTGCCGGTCATCTGTTCAACCCCGTCGAGCACCTGGCCATGCTGGCGCATCATGCTGCGCACTACCGTGTTCCAGGCCTCACAGGGGCCTTTCTCTTGACTGATCGTCGCCAGCTCGTCGGCGCTTGGCCCGACCTGGGCAACCCCGCTAATGCTGGTCTGGGTGGGGGCGTTGTTGAGCGCCAGATAGTGTGCCAACTGGGCGCTGCATGCGGCATCGTCGGCGTGGGCATAAGCGGCCGCCGCCAACAGCAGTGCGCTGATGGTGAACTGGCGGGGGCTGAGGAATATCATCGCGAGCCTCCTGTACTGAGCTGCCCGGGCGGGCTTCTCCTTTGAGTTTCAAGGCATTGTTTTCATATTTCAATCAACGCCTGCGATTATACTGGGGGCTGTCGTCAGCAGCTTGAATTGGCGCACGCTTTAAGGAGCGGATCGTGAAACGGATCTTTCAGGCCATTGGCCTTGTTGTTGCTTTCATCGTCATTACCTTTGTGGCCGTGGCCCTGGCTTTTGATCCCAATTACTACAAGCCGCAGATCGAGAAGCTGGCTCAGGATCTGACCGGACGCAAGGTCAAGATTGGTGGCAAAGTGGGCTGGACGCTGTGGCCCAGGTTTGGCGTAACCCTACCGGAGGTGACCATTGCCAATGGCGATGGCTTTCCTGACGAGCCGATGCTGAGCCTTGCTCTGGCCACAGTGGATGTGGCGGTGATGCCGCTATTCGATAACCGTGCCGAGATCGGTGATGTGCGTATCGACGGCCTGCTGCTGCGCTACCAGACTCAAGGCGGACGCAACAATCTCGCCTCGCTTGGTCAGGCGCCAGTCCCCCAGGCAACAGGCGATGGCAAACCTGCCAAGCCTCCCAAGGCGCTGTTGCCGCCGGTCAGCTTTACGGTGAAAGGGATCAGCCTGAGTAACTTGGTGGTGGAGGTTCAGGACCTGGACGCGGCGGTCAGCCGTCAGCTGTCGATCCCAACCTTGACCATTGGCTCCATAGCGCCGGGCCATGCCTCGCCGCTGCAGCTGCAAGCCCAGTTCAGCGACGCTGACAACAGTGTTGAGCTGTCAGCTGCGGGTCAGCTACTGATCCAGCCCGGTTTTATGCAGGCTGAGCTTGCTGATTTCACGCTGCAAGCCGAGTTGTTGCGCATGGCGGCCAGCCCGGTGCAGCTGGCGCTCGGCAGCAGTCTGGTGGTTGATCTGCAGTCATCGCAGCTGGCCGTTAATGAGCTGATGGTCAAGGCTAACGACACCACTGTCAGCGGTCAGCTGGCGCTTGAGTGGCAGCAGCAACCCAAGCTGCGCGGCAAGCTGCAGTCACCGTTGCTGGATGTCAATGGCTGGATGCCGGCGGCCACAGCTGCGGATACGCCCGTTGCCGCCGATGAGGCAAGCCCGACTGCGGCGACCGAGCCCGATCTGTCGTGGTTGCGCACTGTCGACGTCCGGCTTGAATTGCGGCTTGACCAGCTGCTGGTTGGCCAGACGCGAGTTGAGTCGCTGCTGACGACCTTGGTCATGGGCAATGGGGTGGCCAATCTGGCGCCGATTGCCGCCCAGCTCTATGGCGGCAATCTGTCCGGTTCCGTGCTGCTTAAGGATGCAGGAGCAGGGCAGGCCCCTGCCTATGAGCTCTACTCGGCATTACGTGCGGTTGACTTGGGACAGCTGCTGGCTGATCTGACGGGCAACGACACCCTGAGCGGCAAAGGCACCTTTGAGTTTCGCGGTACTGGCAGCGGCCTCGTAAATCAGTCCTGGCAACGTTCGCTCACTGGCCGCGGCCATCTGGATGTGCGTGATGGTGCGATCAAGGGGATCAATGTGGCTCAGCAGATCCGCGATGCCCAGGCACGGCTGCGCGGCGAGCCCCCAGCCGCAGCTCCCCGTCAAACCGATTTCGCAGCTTTGACGGGCTCTTTTGCCATTGCCAAAGGCGAGCTGATCAACCCCGATCTGCAGCTGATGTCGCCGCTGCTGCGCATCAATGGCAATGGCCATGTGCAGTTGGTCGGCCAGACTCTCGATTACCGATTAGGCGTATCGCTGGTTAACACGCTCAAAGGGCAGGATGGCAAGAGCCGCGATGAACTGGCCGGGATCACCATCCCCTTGCTGATCCGGGGCGACTGGCATCAGCCCGCCATCCAGCTCGATCTGATGGCCGCGTTGCAGGGCAGGGCTGCGCAAGAGGCCAAAGACCGAGCTGAAGCTTTGTTGCAGCCGCAACGCCAGCAAGCCGAAGAGAAACTGAAAGGGCTCTTGGAGCGACAACCCCAGCCGTGAAGGCGGTCGGTCGTCGAGGTTGCAGTCGACGGGCGATTCACCTATAGTCGCCGCCGTCGTTATGGTGGCCTTGCAGGTCCCCTCGCAGTGACAGCC
>JAGOCY010000232.1 GCA_017998495.1 Corallincola sp. | reverse complement strand
CATGGGTACCCCGTTTGATAGCGAGATGAGTGATGAACTGGATCTACAACCTGTCGGCCCGTGGCAAGCAGCTGCTACTCAGCGCACTCTTTGTGCTGGTGATTGTTATTTTGACCGTCAGCGCGCTGGTGGTGGTGGGCAAGCTGTCGGCCAATCTGGACCGGGTGGGCGCCAACGTGGTGGTGCGCCTCAATCTGCTGCTGCAGGCCGATCGCGATCTTTACCAGGCGCTGGTGGCTGAGCGCTCGTTGGTGTTTCTGGAGGCGGATGATCCTCAGCATGGCAAGATGGTGGCCCAGCATCAGGAGAACGTCACCCAGGCGCGTGAGCGCATGGCCAAGTTTGCAGGCTTGAGCGCTGCGCCTGAGACCATGGCGCTGTATCGTGATTACGAGGCTGCGCGCAGCAGGTGGGAACCTTTGTCCGCTAAGGTTATCGCCACCGCCGACGGTGATTGGAAGGCGGCCAAGGCGCTGAGTTTTGGCGAATCAGCTGTGGCCTTCACCGCCATGCGGGATCAGATCGACAAGCTCACCGAGCGCATGGAAAACGAGATCGATATCGCCATGGCCGCCGCCACCAGCACTCAGCAGACTGCTCGCACCGAGGTGTTATTGGTAGCTGTGCTGGGCACATTGGCGGCACTGGCATTAGCCTGGTGGTTGGGAGGGATGGCCTCCAGCACGCTACTTGCTATCCGAGACCGTATGGCCCAGATCGCTGAGGGTGAGGGCGACCTCAGCCAGCGTCTGCCGGTGATCGGCAGCGACGAGGCGGCTCAAGTGGCATCGACCTTTAACCGCTTTACCACCACCCTTGGCCGCTTGGTCGGCGATGTACAGCAGCTGACCCGCGATCTGCAACAAGATCTGGCCGACGTCCAGGGGCTGGCCCAGCGTGGCCAGCACGCGGCCGGTGAGCAGCAGGGCGAGAATAATCAGGTGGCCACGGCGGTCACCGAGATGGCGGCGTCGGTAGAAGAGGTGGCCCGCAACGCCAGCGATGCGGCCAGCGCTACCCAACGCGCCGATGAGGATGTGCGCCGCGGCCGTTCAGTGGTGGGAGAAACCATCGCTGCCGTCGATGGCCTGGCCCGCAACATTGAACAGGCCGCCGCCGTGATTCAACGGGTGGAGGATGGCAGCCGCGATATCGGCAAGGTGATGGATGTGATCAGCAGCATTGCTGAGCAGACCAACCTGCTGGCCCTTAACGCCGCCATCGAGGCCGCCCGTGCCGGTGAGCAAGGGCGAGGCTTCGCCGTGGTCGCCGACGAGGTCCGTACCCTGGCCCAGCGCACCCAGGATTCCACCAAGGAGATCCGCACCATCATCGAGCGGCTGCAGAGCGAGTCACGCGATGCGGTGCAGGCGATGGGCGACAGCCAGTCCAAGGCCCAGCGGCTGGTGGACCATGCTGCCGGCACCGGTCGGGTACTGGAGGAGATCACCGCTGCGGTCAATTCGGTCGCTGGTATGAACACCCAGATCGCGGCAGCGGCCGAAGAGCAGTCGACCACTGCCGATCAGATCAGCGAGAACGTGGTGCGCATTCAGCAGATGGCCGAGGAGACCGACGAGATCGCCCGCCAAGTGGCGCGCGGTGCCGAGCAGGTACTGGGCAAATCGGGGCAGATTGCCACGCTGGTGGGACGCTTCCGCGTCTGATTGTTACGGCCAGAATGACAAACGGCGCCCACGGGCGCCGTTTTGCTGATACCGCAGTGAATTACTGCTCTTCGTCTTCGCGGCGGGCGTTGGCCTCGTCGGCCCAGTCGTTGAGATCGGCCGTTTCGCCGTCGCTGACCAGCTGCGCTTCATCCAGGGTCCGCAGGTAACGGAAGATGGTGCGGGCGGTGGCGGTATCGGGGCTACCATCGGCCTTGCGCGCCTGGCGGATCAGCTGGCGCAGATGCTGGCGGTCGGCCTGCGGGTAGCTCTCCAGCACCGTGGCCAGGGCGGCATCGCCGTCGTTGACCAGCCGATCACGCAGCCGCTCAAGGCGGGCAAAGCGGGCGTTGGCTTCAACACTGCGCTGCTTGATCCGGTCGAGGGCGGCGCTGATCGGCTCGACATCGCGGCTGCGCATCAGCTTACCGATGTACTGCAGCTGACGGCGTTTGGCTTCGCGCTTGTTGGCCAGTTTCTGGGCCAGACGGATGGCGGCCAGCAGCTCATCATCCAGCGGCACCCGCGACAACTGCTCGTTGTTCAAACCAACCAGCTCAGCCCCCAGATCCTGCCGGGCCTCGGCATCGCGCTTGAAATGGGACTTGGAGACGTAGTCATCCTCGTCGTCGTTCTGCCATTCGTCGTTGTCGTGCTGCTGCATCTGCCGCCCCTCTGGTCACTGCGGCGCACTATAGCTGGCTGGTGGTTGATGTCCAGCCGCGCAGCTCCCGAGCGCCGCTGCACGGGCTCGGCTGTCAGTTGACTCAGTGGCGCCAGATTGCGGCTGCGCCGCAGCAGATGCCACTGCGTGGCAGCAGATGGAGGGGTTTCGCCCCCTCCACGACGAGCAGGAAGGCCGTTTCCGCACGGCCTCCCTGCACCCACCGGCGGCCCCCGAGATCGTCAACATAACTACGGTTGACTGTTCCGCCGGTTTTCGGGGTCGCCACAATGTGCCATCCCTGGCCCATAGTGGCTCTCGACAACGTCCTGTTGCCTCGCCCCCTGCAACCGGCCGGCCGCACGCTGTTCACGGCCGTGCGGTTGACGATCAAGGGGAGAACGCTAAAGCCACGCCATACCCGGCTGGTGACTTTCGCTCTCCCCCTTGATCACCACCTACACGGCACTGGCTAACCCACGGCCAGCCGGGCGAAGGGGTTGCGCTGGCAGGGATGCCAGCGCAAGCAAATCTGGGCAGGACAGCCCATATTTGCGACCCCGTAGCCCGGCAGAACGACAGCTATTGTCGATGGTGGTGATCTTCGGGGGCCGACAGGGTTCGCCAAGGGAGGGTTCGGCGACCCTCCCTTGGATCGTCGTGTGGGCGCGAAAGCCCACTCCCGGCGGCGCAGCCGCATCTGCTGCCGCGCAACGGCATTTTCAAGCACCAGCGCGAGGTGGGTAACCTCGCTCTGCGGCGGCGCAGCCGCATTTGCCAGAGCAAAACCTTGGCTCGTCGTGTGGGCGCGACACCCCGCGAATTGCAGCGGCGCAGCCGCATCTACTGCCGCGCAGCGGCATTTTCAAGCAGCGGCGCAGCCGCATCTACTGCCGCGCAGCGGCATTTTCAAGCAGCGGCGCAGCCGCAGTCAGTGCGCAGGGCTGCGGGCCATCCCTGGCCCGCGCTTGCCACCCCGCAGGGGGGGTCAGAAGCGGTGATCGAGGCCGATACCGACGTAGTCTTCGGTATCGGTGAGGGCATCCAAATCACGGCTGGTGTAAAACAGGTAGGCCTTGGTCGGCTTGCCGAGGGCATATTCACCGCCGGCGGACCAGCCATCGCCCTTGTCGTCGAGGGTCTGGAACTGGGCCAGCAGCTTGAAGTCGTTGATGGTCCAGGCGGCGTTGGCAAGGTAGCCATCTTTGGATTTGGCGCCAGTGGTCACCGCTTCCTGCTGTTGATAGACAGCGCCCAGCTGGATGGGCCCGAGCTTGCCGTAAGCGGTGGCGCGCACGGTGTCGTAGCCCTTGATCTTGCTGTCGTAGGCCAGTGCGGCGTAGAACGGCTGCTTCTTCAGGCTGTCGTCGCCATACCAGGCCCCCAGCGACGCGCCGTCGGTGGCTTCACCATCGCTGTCAACACTCTCACCGTTGCTCTCGGTGACCCAGGTGGCGCCGGCCTGGAAGCCGCCAACGCTGGGGGATTTGTAGGTCAGGCTGTCGCCGCTGCGCACCTCACCAGCAAAGATATTGCCGAGGTCGCCGCGCAGATCGTTAAACAGGTCAACCCTGCAC
>JAGOCY010000231.1 GCA_017998495.1 Corallincola sp. | reverse complement strand
CGCTTCCAGCACCCGCTCGCCGCAGTGGCCCGGTTCATCATCAAATTCCGGCAAGGCCAGCACCCACTGCATCAGCTGCGGAAAATGCAGCTGGCGCGGGTCGACCTCAGGATGTGCCTCAGCCAGGGCTGCGGCCAGCTGCTGGCTGTCGATCCATTTGAGACCCATAACGCCTCCTTAATGGCGCTCGGACACCATGTTGACCGTGTATTTGGGGATCTCGACCACCAGATCCTCATCGGCGACCACCGCCTGACAGCCGAGACGCGACTCCGGGGTCAGCCCCCAGGCCTTGTCGAGCATGTCCTCTTCGAGCTCGTCGCTCTCATTCAATGAATCAAAACCCTCGCGCACGATGACGTGGCAGGTGGTGCAGGCACAGGATTTCTCGCACGCATGCTCGATGTCGATGTCATTGCGCAGGGCGACATCAAGGATGGTCTCGCCGCTGGCGGCATCGACCACCGCCCCTTGCGGGCAGAGTTTGTCGTGGGGCAGGAATACGATCTTCGGCATGACTACACCCCTTCAATGGAACGGCCGGCCAGGGCCTTGCGAATCGATTCATCCATCCGCCGCGCGGCAAACGCGGCGGATACCTCTTCGACCAGTGCCAGCTGGCGCTTGATCGCCTCGCCATCATCACCGTGGCGCAGCCGCATCAGTTCCGCCAGCGCCTGATCGATCGGCTGGCGCTCGCTGCTGCTGAGCAGCTCACCATCGCTGGCCAGCGCTGCGGTCAACGCCTCGTGGACGCGATCGGCCTCCACCTGCTGCTCGATCAGCATACGCAGGCGCATATCGGCCCGGGCGTGCTGGCCAGAGTCACGCAGCATCTGCGTCACCTCCTCCTCGCTCAGGCCATAGGCGGGTTTAACCACCACGCTGGCCTGCTTGCCAGTGACCTGCTCCTGGGCGGTGACCGACAGCAGGCCGTCGGCGTCAACCTGAAAGCTGACCCGCACGTGGGCCGCACCGGCCACCAGCGGCGGAATGTTGCGCAGCTCAAAACGGGCTAGCGAGCGGCAATCGGTGGCCAGTTCGCGCTCGCCCTGCAGCACATGGATGGCCATGGCCGTTTGGCCATCTTTATAGGTGGTGAACTCCTGGGCGCGGGCCACCGGAATGGTGGTGTTGCGCGGGATGATCTTCTCCACCAGCCCCCCCATGGTCTCAATGCCCAGCGACAGCGGGATCACATCGAGCAGCAGCATCTCGTGGTCCGGCTTGTTGCCCACCAGTACCTCGGCCTGCAAGGCAGCGCCAATGGCCACCACCCGATCCGGGTCGATGCTGGTCAGTGGCGGCCGGCCGAACAGCTTGCCCACTTCGCTGCGCACCAGCGGCACCCGGGTCGAGCCCCCCACCATCACCACCGCCCGCACCTCATCAATGCCAACCGCGGCATCACGCAGGGCGCGGCGGCAGACCTGCAGGGTGCGCTTGACCAATTCCTCGATCAGGCCATCAAAGGTGGCGCGGTCGATGCTGAGCTGATGGTCAACCCCCTGGTCATCGACCACCACCACTGAAGCGACATCTGCGGCTGATAGCGCCTCTTTGGCAGCGCAGGCCGCATCCAGCAGCCGCCGCCGTAGCATCGCCGAACGCTGTTCATTCAGCCCCAGCTGACGGCCAATGTGGCTGGCCAGCAGCTGATCGAAATCATCACCGCCGAGCTGCGAATCACCGCCAGTGGCCAGCACCTCCAGCACGCCGCGCGACAGACGCAGAATGGAGATATCAAAGGTACCACCGCCCAGATCGTAGACCGCGATCACCCCCTCCTCGCCCTGATCGAGGCCATAGGCAACGCTGGCAGCGGTGGGCTCATTGAGCAGCCGCAGCACCTTAAGCCCGGCCAGTTCGGCGGCGTCCTTGGTGGCCTGACGCTGGGCGTCATCGAAGTATGCGGGCACGGTGATCACCACCCCGTCGAGGTCACCGCCGAGGCTGTCGCGGGCGCGCTGCGCCAGCACCTTGAGGATCTCGGCCGACACCTGCACCGGGTGGATCACCCCGCTTAAGGTACGCAGCGCCAGCTGGCCATGGGCCGTGGCTTCAAAGCGATAAGGGGCATCCGGATAGCGGGCCACCACCTCATCGAAGCTGCGCCCCATAAAGCGTTTGACCGAGATGATGGTGTCTTCAGGATCGGCCGCCGCGCCAGCTTTGGCCTCGTGGCCGACCAGCGGATGGTCAAGGCCGTAGCGCACCACTGAGGGCAGCATGTGACGGCCCTGCAGATCGGGCAGGGTTTCGGCCACGCCGCTGCGCACCGTGGCCACCAGCGAATTGGTGGTGCCGAGATCAATACCCACCGCCCGCCGGCGCTGGTGCGGTTCGGGGGTCTGCCCCGGTTCACAGATTTGCAGTAACACGATCTACTCCGCGTCAGCGAAGGTCAGAGGTCGAGCGCGTCTTCAGCGCGGCCGATCTCCTCCTCCAGCTTGAGGAAAAAGGTCAGGCGTCGAGCATCGTCAATCAGTGCGGTGGCCGCAGTGGCTGCTGCAAAACCCTCACCCAGCTGCTGTTCCAGCCGCTTACGGCTGCGCCGCACCTGCTGGCGCAGCTCGAACAGGGCATCGCCATCGGCGGCAGCGCGGGCCTCAGCCAGGGTCTCACGCAGTGCCAGCTGCTCCATGAGGAATGCCGGATCGCCAAAAGTCGATGATTCGGCGGGCAATTCTACCCCTTGGCGGCGCAGCAGGTAATGGGCGCGTTTGACCGGGTGACTAAGAGTATCAAATGCATCATTGACCAGCGCCGACTGGCGCACCGCCTGATGGCGAGCGCTGTCATCCAGGTGCGCCACCCGGTCCGGATGGTATTCGCGCTGCAGCTCGCGCAGCCGCTCACGCAGCTGGTGCTGATCCAGCTGGTAAGCAGGGGCAATTCCGAACAGGGCGAAATAATCCATAGGGCTACACCGTAAAGCTTTCGCCGCAGCCGCACTCGCCCTTGACGTTGGGGTTGTTGAACTTGAAGCCCTCGTTCAACCCTTCGCGCACAAAGTCGAGTTCAGTGCCATCGATATAGGCCAGGCTTTTGGCATCAACGATGATGCGTACCCCTTTCTCCTCAAACATCTGATCATCGCCATTGAGCGAGTCAACATATTCAAGGACATAGGCAAGCCCGGAACAGCCGGTGGTCTTGACCCCGAGGCGCAGGCCCAGGCCATGACCGCGTTTGGCCATAAAGGCCCCGACGCGGGCGGCAGCGGCTTCGGTCAGGGTAACTGCCATCTCAGCTGGCCTCACCCTGGCCGTGCTTGCGGCGGTAATCCTCGATCGCGGCCTTGATTGCATCTTCGGCCAGGATCGAACAGTGGATCTTCACCGGCGGCAGGGCCAGCTCTTCGGCGATCTGGGTGTTCTTGATGGTCGCAGCCTCATCCAGCGACTTGCCCTTGACCCACTCGGTCACCAGCGAGCTGGACGCAATGGCGCTGCCACAACCGTAGGTCTTGAAACGGGCATCCTCGATGATCCCCTGCTCGTTGACCTTGAGCTGCAGTTTCATCACATCCCCACAGGCCGGAGCCCCCACCATGCCGGTGGCCACCGACGGATCATCCTTGTCGAATGAACCGACGTTGCGCGGATTTTCGTAATGGTCGATAACCTTGTTGCTGTATGCCATATAACCTCCTGCGGCTGGGCCTTAGTGGTGAACCCACTCGACCTTGCTCAAATCAATACCGTCTTTGTACATTTCCCACAGCGGCGACATTTCGCGCAGCTTGCCAATGGCGCCATTGATCAGATTGATGGCGTAGTCGATCTGCTCCTCGGTGGTGAAGCGGCCGATGGAGAAACGGATGGAGCTGTGGGCCAGTTCATCGTTAAGGCCAAGGGCGCGCAGCACATAAGAGGGCTCGAGGCTGGCCGAGGTACAGGCCGAACCGGAAGAG
>JAGOCY010000230.1 GCA_017998495.1 Corallincola sp. | reverse complement strand
GCTTCGGTGGGGGTCCAGGCTTGACGGTCATACACCTCGCCGTTCATCCGGATCAGCAGGTTGTCGGTCAGCGGGCCGGTAAAGCCCAGGTTGGTTCTGTGCTGATCGCCGCCATCCTTGCCCTCGATGGCCTTGAAGTCAGCATCGGCTGCCCCTTGCCAGGTTTTGCCCGGCTGTTTGGTGATGATGTTGATGACACCCCCGATGGCATCAGAGCCGTAAAGTGCCGACATGGGGCCACGGATCACCTCGACCCGCTGGATCATGCCAAGGGGCACGGGAGTGTTGTCGAAGTTGCCGCCGCGCCACAGGGCATTGGAGGAGGAGAGGCGTTTGCCATCCACCAGCACCAGCGTGTATTTGCCCGACATGCCGCGAATGCCGATATCGCTGCGGCCATTGGTGTCAGCTTCTGCCTGAATGCCCACTTCGTGGCGCAGCAGGTCGGCAAGGTCATTGACCGGTGCGGTTGCGATCTGTTCTGCGGTGATGACAGAGATAGAGGCCGGTGCCGAGCGGGTATTGTGCGCCGTGGTGGTGACGGTGATCACCTCATCGGCTTGAGGGGCATTGCTGGCGGCGATCGCTTGCTGGGTCAGCAGGGTGACTATGGTGGTGGCCAGCAGGCTGGGAGCGATAAAACGAGAGGCTGAGAATTTCATTATTTACATCTTCCATAACATTCAAATGATAAGCATTATCATTATCTAGGCTATCTTGTTCCGTTCGCAACACATTTTTACTGACGAGCTGACGAGCTGACGGGGCGGGTGCGGTGCAATGGCAACCACCACCCGTGATCGATGGCAGAGACTATCAGGGGGGAATGGATCTGGCCGCGATGATTGATGTCATCAATAAACGCGAGAGGCGGGTTGTCATGGTGAGTGGTAGCGAGGAGATAAACCTGATGTCGGGGATAGCGCAGGAAAATGAAAACGTGGTCAGAGTGGTCGCCATGACTCTGATAGACGCCATCCGGGAGGCCTTGCTGGCGGGCAAGCTGGTGGGGCTGGGGGAGCCGCACTGGCACCCGGATTTTATCCGGCGCCAGCACGCCTGGCTCTGCGATCCGGCGCTCTGGGGAGTCATGACCGATCTGGTGCTGGAGTGCGGCAACCGCCGCCATCAGGGCTTGCTCGATGCCTGGCTGACGGGGGAGGAGAGCTGGCAGGGGGAGCCGCTGACGCTGGCGCGGCTCTATCCAGTCTGGCTTGACTCCTGCGCCTTTCCTGCCTGGATGGCCCCCGAGTTTCCGGCTCTCTTTGCCGCCCTGCGCCAGAGCAATCTGGCTCGCCCCGAACATGTGCGGCTGCGGGTGCATCTCTGCGAACCCTTATTCGAGTGGCAGGAGATGAGCCCGGAGAGCTGGCAGCAGCACAACAGGGGGCGGGATCAGGCGCTGGCCGACGATCTTCTTGCACTTCCCGCCCGCGGTATGGTGGTGCTGGCGGGGGCGCGTCATCTGCTCAAAGCCGCAGGGGATCCCCATTTTGCGCAGCCGACGCTGGGCCAGTTGCTGGAGGTGGCACGGCCGGGCTGGCTGCATGTCCTTCACCCTTGGCCAATGGTTGCTGAGAAGGGAGATGAGGAAGAGGTGCGGGTGTGTGATCTGGCCGGGATCGCGACTGCCGATCTCTATCCCCACTGGCCGGCGTATCCGCCGCTGGAGACTCTTATCGACAGGCTGGTGCGCGTGGCTGACAGGGGGCGGGAGATGCGAATTTGCCCTACCTTGCTGGCTGAGCCCTGGCGCAGCCGCTTGCTAAGCCGCGCTCACCTGCTGTCAGTTGGTATGGCCCGCCAGCTGCAACACTGGCTGGCGTAACTGCTGGTTGGAGTAACGGCTGACCGAAGTAACAGCTAACTGAAGTAACAGCTAACTGAAGTAACTCAATGGGGGAGCAAGGCTCCCCTTTTTCACATTTGGCATCCTGCATTCAGCGCCGCAAAGTTGCACCATTTACGGCATACCGTGCCTCTCATCGCCGAAAATTCAGCTCCTTCATTACTTTAAAGAAGTTTCTACTGGTCTTACCTGAGTAAATCTCTTTGCTTTTTATTTAACAAGGTATTTACATCTAGGTGTCGCCAGCATCGGTGACGCTCACAACGGCAAGGAGCCAGTTATGACCCATGTCGACATCCCTTTCCTTCGTTATCTTGATGCGGAAGGGTGCCCGGTCGCCACCTTACCGACCTGGCTGGACAAGGCGATACTGCACACCTTCTACCGCAACATGGTGATGGTGCGCAGTTATGACAAAAAAGCGATTGCGCTGCAACGAACCGGCAAGCTCGGTACTTTTCCCTCCCATCTCGGCGCAGAAGCCGTGGGGATTGGCATTGGTCTGGCCATGCAGCCGCAGGATGTCTACGTCCCCTACTATCGGGACATGCCCACCCTCTATGCGCGGGGCGTGCCGATGGAGAAGAACCTGCAATATTGGGGCGGTGACGAGCGGGGCAGTTATTTTCTCAAACCCGATGGAACACCCTCTGAAGATCTCCCCATCTGCGTTCCCATCGCCACCCAGATCACCCACGCCTGTGGCATCGCGTCAGCGTTCAAACTGCGTAATCAACCGCGCGTCGCCGTGGTCACCATCGGCGACGGTGGCACCTCCAAGGGGGATTTTCTGGAGGGGCTCAACTGCGCAGGTGTCTGGCACCTGCCGATGGTCATCATCGTCAACAACAACCAGTGGGCTATCTCGGTGCCACGCAAGCTGCAATCGAGCGCCCCAACACTGGCCCAGAAGGGGATTGGCGCCGGTGTGCGCAGCCTGCAGGTGGATGGCAACGATGTGGTGGCGGTCTACGATGCCGCCCGCAGTGCTGTCGGGCGTGCTCGCAGCGGCAAGGGGCCGACCCTGATCGAGGCGATCAGTTATCGCCTTGGCGATCACACCACGGCTGACGATGCCACTCGCTATCGCGACGGGGCCGAGGTCGAGGCCGCCTGGGCGAAAGAGCCGGTCAAGCGGCTGCGCCAGTTTATGCACAGCCAGGGGTGGTGGGATGAGGAGCAGGAGCAGAGCCTGCTGGCGGAAGCCACCCGAGAGGTGGAGCAGGCGGTCGCCCGTTATGAGGCAATTGTGCCCCAGCCGCCGGAGGCGATGCTCGATTATCACTATGCCAGCCTGCCCGCTGAACTCTTACCCCAGCGCGAGCGAGTGATAGCCAAGGGGATGAAGCAGGAGGTTGGCCATGAGTGAAATCAGTTTGCTGGAAGCGGTCAACATGGCCCTTCACTACGAGATGGAGCACGACCCGGATGTGGTGGTACTGGGCGAGGATGTGGGGGTCAACGGCGGGGTGTTTCGTGCCACGGTTGGCCTGCGCGACAAGTTCGGTTTCAAGCGGGTGATCGACACGCCGCTGGCCGAGGGATTGATCGCCGGGGTGGCGGTCGGCATGGCGACCCAGGGGCTCAAGCCGGTGGCGGAGTTCCAGTTTCAGGGCTTCATCTTCCCCGGGATGGAGCAGATCATCTGTCAGGCGGCGCGGATGCGAAACCGCACCCGAGGTCGCCTCTCCTGCCCCCTTGTCTATCGCTCTCCCTATGGCGCAGGCATCCATTCGCCTGAACATCACAGCGAGAGCGTCGAGGCACTGTTTGCCCATATTCCGGGGCTGCGGGTGGTGATCCCCTCCAGCCCGAGACGCGCTTATGGCCTGCTGCTTTCGGCCATCCGCGATCCGGATCCCGTGATGTTTTTCGAACCCGACCGCATTTATCGCTCGATGAAATCCGAGGTGGTGGATGACGGTGTCGGCTTGCCGCTGGATGTCTGTTTCACCCTGCGCCCGGGCCGGGATATCACGGTAGTGGCCTGGGGGGCCTGCATTCAGGAGGTGATGCGGGCGGCGAATCTGCTGGCCGAGCAGGATATCCAGTGCGAGGTGCTGGATCTGGCCACCA
>JAGOCY010000229.1 GCA_017998495.1 Corallincola sp. | reverse complement strand
GCCCAAAACCTGGTGATCAGCCAGGCTGGCCTTGATAATGTTGTCGCCCATGCGGTCGGTCCGGGGCGCATACCAGAAGCTGAAGTCGTACAGGCCGGCCTGGCTGATCACCAGGTTTTGGGCCATGGTGGTGTTACCACGGCTATCCAGCTCCACCACCCAGTCATCGCTCTGGCCGGGGGCGCGGCTGCTGACATAGTTGCTGAATTTGCCCACTTCAATGCCAGGGCCACTGACCGTGGTCCAGCCATTGATGGTGGTAAAAATGCCCCAGGAGCCGGGTTGGCTGACGCCGGTAAAGTCGTTGAAATTACCGTTGGTGATCAGGTTGGCGCTGCTGGCGAATGAGGCGCCAGCCAGTGCTGCGCCCAGCAGCAGAGAACGAATTGACAGCATCGGGTACTCCTTAACAACAACCCCGAACAATTAGCGAACGGATTTTAGCCAGATCCAACGGGACTATCACCTGTCATGTTTTTTATCACTGGTTGCGCCAGGTCATGCACCAAATCAGTGCTGGCCGTACTTTGACCGCAACAGGCTATGCTCAAGGCTCTGCCCCTGTAGCCAAGATCGTCATGCACATGGTGACCTGGGTTGTGGCTGCGTTGCTGTTGCTGACGACGGCAGCGCAGGCCGCGCCACCGCTGCCGCTCACGGTCGAGCTGACCGCAGACCCTTGGCCGCCGTTTAACGCCGAGGCCGATGGCGCTCGCCCCGGGTATATGGTGGAGCTGGCCCGCCAGCTGTCGCAGCCCCTGAATGTCGATGTGCGCTATGTACCGCGTCCGTGGTCGCGGGCAATTAGCGAGGTCAAAGAGGGGCGCAGCAGTTGCCTGATCGCCGCCACCCCGGTGGAGGCCCCGGCGTTCTCCTTCCCGCGTCACCCTTGGTTCAATGCCGTCTATCTGGCCTATGTGCGTGCCGATGACCCTTGGCGCTTTACCGCGCCAGCAGCACTTAACGGGCGGGTGGTCGGGCTGGTGGCGGGTTATGACTACGGCGAGCCGCTGGCCCGCTATCAGCGCACGGCCAGCGCTGGCAATTTTCATCTGGAATACGGCGAACAGCCGCTGGCCACCAATATTCGCCTGCTGCTGCAGGGCTCGCTGGATGTGGTGGTCGAGAATGATCAGGTGATGGCCTATCGCCTGGCGCAGATGGGCCTGACCGGGCAGGTGCGCTCCGCCGGTTCGATGGGGCCGCCCACCCCGCTGTTTATTGCCTGTACGCCGGGTGATGAGCGCCTTGGCAACTGGCTGCAGGCCGTGGACGAGGGCTACCAGCAGGCGCTGAGCGATGGCCGGGTTGAGGCCCTGCGCCGCGTCTATGGTATGGCGCCGCCGGCCGCAGACTAGCGGTTAGCCAACGTTTTGCGCTGGCGCTTGTCGGCATACATGCGCCGATCCGCTATCTCCAGCAACTGCTCCGGGCCGTCGCCATCGTCGGGCCACAGGGCGATGCCAATGCTGCCCCCCACCGGTACCTGATGGCCGTCATGCGCAAACGGGGCTTCGGCGGCGGCGATCAGGCGCTGGCCGACCACTTGGGCCTGCGGCGCTTGCAGCTGGTGCAGGATCAGGGCGAATTCGTCACCGCCGAGGCGGGCCACGGTATCAGCTTGGCGGGCGGCCAGTTTCAGCCGCTCGCCAAAGGCGCGCAGCGCGGCATCACCAGCGCGATGACCGAGCTGATCGTTGATCGCCTTGAGCCCATCCATATCGATGATCGCTACCCCCAGCGGCTCGCCACTGCGCTTGGCTTGATGCAGTTCCTGGCGCAGCCGGTCATAGAACAGGGCACGGTTGGCCAAGCCGGTCAGGGCATCGTGGGTGGCGCGGTAGAGCAGATCATCGCTGGCCAAACGGCTAGCGTGAAACATGGCTGAACCGATCAGGTCGGCCAGCATGGCGAGCAGGTGGCCGTGGCCGTCGCTGAAATGGCCTGGCTCGCGGCTGAGCACTTTGAGCACCCCTACGGCCTGATGCTGGTGACAGAGCGGCACCACGATCATTGAGCGCACCCCGACCTTGCGGCAGGCCGCAAGGTCGACACGGCTATCCTGCTCGCTGTCGTCACAGTGCAGCACTTGGTTACGGGCCACGCTCAAGCCGGACAGGCTGCCCTCGCGGCTGAGGCGAAGCCCGAGCTGTGCTTCACCACTGCCGCTGGCGGCGCGATAAACCATCTCGTCGCCTTCGGCCAGTTCGATTACGGCGCCATCGGCGGCGGTCAACTCTTGGGCGCGTTTGGTGACCAACGCCATCACTGCGGCCAGATCCGGCCCGAGGCGGGCGACATCGGTTTGGGTGGTGATGACGGTCAGCAGTTGTTCACGAGGAAGCTGGGCGATCATGGCGATTACAACTCGTCTCTGATGCGGCGGTGGCTACTGCACTTCAGGTACAGCCAGCTTAGCAGTCCCGCCGGTTACGACAGATAGCCCAGCGGCAGTTCGGTGCGATCCACCACCCGCCGCAGCACGAAACTGGAGTGGACGCCGCTGACACCGGGGATGCGGGTGATGCGGTTGAGCAGCAGCTGCTGGTAGCTGTCCATATCGGGCACCACCAGTTTGAGCATGTAATCGGCCTGCTGGCCGGTGACCAGATAACATTCCAGCACCTCGTCGATGGCGGCGATGTCGCGCTCAAAGCTTTCAAAGCGCTCGGGGGTGTGGCGGTCCATGCCGATCATCAGCAGCACCGTCAGCGACAGCCCCAGCATCTTGCGCTCCAGCAGCGTCACCCGGCGCAGGACGATGCCCGCCTCCTCCAGCGCCTTGACCCGGCGCAGGCAGGGGGAGGGGGAGAGCCCCACCCGCTCGGCCAGCTGCTGGTTGGTCAGGCTGCCATCCCGTTGCAGTTCGGCCAGAATGCGCCGATCGAGACGGTCGAGGCGCAACAGCGGCTTATTCATGGTGATGTCTGTCTTTCATTCGGCACTTGTTGGCAGATTATTGCGCAAAAACCGGCTGATGCGCCAACAACGCAGGAAGATTGCGCGCCATCGGCGCTAAGCTGTGGTTCATCGCTGCCTCAGGGTGGTGGCGCCTTACCGGGCGTTAACCATCCGCCTGCTACGGCCCACAAGGCTGCAGCTGCGGCGCCAGCTCACCTTAGCTGCGCGTTTGAGCCTGAATTCGCCGCCGGCCATCCCGGCGGCCCGCGATCTTCTTCAACCCTGATGCTGCCGGAGCTCACCATGGCCTTTGATCACCGCAAATACCGCCCCTTCGCCCCCATCGCCAAGCGCGACCGCCGCTGGCCCGACGCCCTGATCGAGCGGGCGCCGCTGTGGTGTGCGGTGGATCTGCGCGATGGCAATCAGGCGCTGGTGAAGCCGATGACCGTCGAGCAGAAACAGCGGCTGTTTGATCTCTTGGTCAAGCTCGGTTTCAAGGAGATCGAGGTGGGCTTTCCGGCGGCCAGCCAGCCCGATTTCGACTTTGTGCGCCAGCTGATCGAGCAGCGGCGCATTCCCGCCGATGTCACCATTCAGGTGTTGACCCAGGCCCGCCCGGAGTTGATCGCCCGTACTTTTGAGGCCCTGGAGGGGGCCGAGCGGGCGGTGGTCCATCTCTATAACTCCACCTCGACGCTGCAGCGTGAGCGGGTGTTCGGCCTGGATCGCGCCGGCATCATCGATATCGCGGTCAAGGGCGCTGAGCTGGTCAAGGCTGAGGCGGCGCGCCGCCCGCAGACCGAGTGGAGCTTTCAGTACTCGCCCGAGAGCTTTACCGGCACTGAGCTCGATTTTGCCAAGGCGGTGGTGGATGCGGTGACCGCCGTGTGGCGCCCGGATCAGGGGCAGCGGGTGATCATCAACCTGCCGGCAACGGTGGAGATGGCTACCCCCAATGTCTTTGCCGATCAGGTGGAGTGGATGAACGACCACCTCAACTGGCGCCAGCATCTGCTCATCTC
>JAGOCY010000228.1 GCA_017998495.1 Corallincola sp. | reverse complement strand
CTGCGAGTCGGTCAACTGCCCCAGGGTTTCAGCATCACCGCCGAAGGTCTGTCCGACCCCGCGCTGGAACATATCCACTGTGTCGCCAAAGATGCCCTGCTCACTGCTTTCATCTGGCGCTTGTTGCTGGGTTGAGTAGCGCGCCCTGGCAGCAGCGATAAAGTCTTCCCGGGTTGGCTTGGCCATGTTGTCGTTCTCCGCAGGCAATAAAAAAGCCGGCCCCTGTTAAGGGTCCGGCCATGATGGGGAAATTTTGTGCTAAGGGGAGTTAAATGGCAAGCTCGGCACTGTCACCAGCAGACGCTGACATCATCCGCTGAATGCGCTTGGTAAGCCCGAACCGCTCTTCCTGCATCAGGTCTATACCGTCCAGTACCCTTAGCAAGGCTGGTTAAATTCCAGCAACCGAAAAATCGGATGGATTTGAGGGAGTGCTAACGATAGCCGTGTGAGCCCCATCAATGACCCGTGGCGTCGTTTGGTTCAAGATGTGTTGCTTACCAGAATGGGTTCGACAAAAAAGGATGAGAAGAATGAAGAGAGTCGCCGTTGCGGTGGTGTCCTCCGCCATGATATTTGGCTGTGCCAAGCACGAGCTTGTTTCTGTCGATGGCAAGGACACCAACCGATGGGAAATCGTCAAGGACTGGAACGGTCAGAAGGGCTGGATCGGCGCGTCATATCGCGATGGTGAATCGGCGGTTTCCTATGAAGCGCTCAACGACGACAGAGCTTTGACCTATGTGAGCTTCAATGCCACGAAATGCGAAAATGAGCTTGTCGTGGATCGCCAACGCTTCACCGCAGAAGCCACCAAGAAACAGAAGGCTGGATACACTGTGTGTTATGTCCAAGTGTTCGGAGTAGATGCGTTCAATATCGCCAACAAAATGGCTACGGCTGACACAATTAATTTGAATGGCCACGACGTGGATGTGCGTGGTTTTGACTCCATCATGAGTAACTACTTCGCCGCAGGGAGCTCTCAAGAAGATGCTTTTGGCGATAGGCTCAACGCTTTGGCCGGCGCCGCTGGTCAATCTGCCTCAGTCACCAAGCACGGCAACTGGGTGGCAACCCAAAGCAGCGACATCCTCACCGCTGGGCTCAAGTCGGTGAGCGCAGCTAACGCCTCCATCATGATCGCAGGCAATAAATCCAAGGTCGTGTTCACCTTCTTGGAAACGGATCAGTCAGACTATGCCGACTGCAAAGCCGGGCTATCGATAGAGAATGAAAACTTCACCCCAAGGGTTGATGCCCTGACCCAGGACGGCAAGCGAGCATGCTCATACATCATCGAAGGGCAAGAGGCCCAGTATGTGCTTAGTCTCATTGGTAGCAAAAAGACTATCTACATCGATGGCGTCGTGTTCGAGACGGATGGTTACGAATCGTTAAAAGACAAGCTGCCAAACTAATGAGGAGCCCGTCAATAGACGGGCTTTTGCTACTTGTACATCTGTTGATATGCACTCGCAGCCGTGGTGTCAGCATGCTTATTGGCTCGCAGGGCCTCCTGCCCAGACTGGATAAGCTGGCGTTCAATCGCACGCTCACCTTGTAATCTGGGGATAATGCCTTGCGGTTTAGGTGGCTGGGTCGTAGGTGGCGCGGCTGGCTGTTGTGCTGTTGGGGCTGGTTCAGTCTGCGGCTTTGGAGCCAATGAGAGCCAGTAATTTGCGTAGCCGCCACCGCCAAACTCACCCAGCAGTTGCTGGGCGCCTGGGTCGGAAGCGATGGTGTAACCCAGTGAGTCGAGTTCCCCCAGCGCCACCGCACGCTGTTCGTCGGTGATCTTGTCGTTTTCCATCAGCTCGGCCTTGCGCTTGGTCAGCTGATCCATGGTGCCCATGATGTTTTTGGCATGGGTCTCTCGGGCGCGCGCGCTGGCATTAGTGGCAGCGGCCTGCATCTCGACAGCCAGCTTTTTCTCAAACAGCGCCCAGTCATGGGCTCGATTCTTCTGGTTTTCTTCTGCCATTGCCTTGAACCTGACATCATTCTCAGCACTGCTGGCATCGATCTGTTTCTGGGCCAGCTTGTCACGAGCATCCAGTTCAACCTGCATGTCCTCGTGGCGCTGTGTAGCATCCCGCTGGCGCTGCTGCTCCGCGAATCCGACCTGAGCGTTGTTGACAGTACCGGCCCCAAACCCTTTGGCTAATGCGGCGAGCAGGCTCATGCTGCACCCCCTTGTTGTTCGGCTTCATCCATCTTCTGCACGATGGCCTGCAGCAGTTGGCCGGCCTCCTCCAGGATCTGATCGTCGATCACGTCGTTCGCCGCATCCATCTCTTTGAGTTTGTCCATGGCCCGAAACAGGGCGTCGATCTTGCTGTCTGGGTCGGCCACCTTGCCGGAGTCCAGCATCTCACGGCACCCGGCGTAGACCGCCTTGACGATCTGCTGTGCCGGCACCTGACGCCCTGCCTCCATGGCCTGCTTGAGGATGGTGAAGATGCCGCCAGCGACCACATCGGCCACCCCCTGGATCTTGTCCTCCCCCGCCCCCAGCCTGCCAGCCACGGCCTGACCACCATCACCTAGCAGCGCTGCTTCCAGCATCTGCATCATGCTGGTGTGCAGGTCATCCTCGCCGCCGGCCTGCGGCCGCTCTTGCGGTTGACCTGGTGCGGATTGCTGTTGCGCTGCTGCGCCGGGCGCACTGCCCTGCTGCATGCTCTGAATAAGCCCCATCAGTACCCCCTCTTGCCGGCGCTCACGTTGAAGTGGCTCGGATCATAAAAACGGCTGTCAAAGTTGAGCTCGCCAGTCGGCGCGCTTTGGTTGGGGCGCGTTGGCGCGGTGTAGCCCTTGCTGCTGCCATCGCCACCTTGCCCCTGCTCGGTGCCGTTGCCGGCCTGGGCATTGAGGCTGTTTAGCACGCCGCCAAAGCCGGGGGCCCCCGTGGTCAGCCCGCTGCCGATGCCGCCGGTCAGCAGGCTGCCGCCGGGCATTGCCATCCCGGCAAGGTTGAGCCCAAGCTTCAAGGCCGAGTCGAGCATCCCCCCATCCCCAATCTGGTCACGCTGACCTACCAAGCGGCTGTCGTCAAGTTGCCCGGTTGCCGCCTTGCGAGTCATGCCTGACAGGTAATCACTTGGGGCATCCATTACCGCGCCAGCGAGCTGCTGCGCACCCCATTTGCCAGGAGTCCCCGCCAGCGCCCCCCCTGCTATACCCGCTCCGCGCAGATCGTTGTAGTCGCTGGTTGCACGGCCAAGTGATTGGCGATCTGTCTCAGACAAGGTGCCGCGCTTGGCCTTGTTCTGCAGATTGCCGATCACTCCGTTGAAGTTGTCCGTGCCGATGCTTTTGTTGAAGTCATCTTCCGACATGCCATAGCTGGCCGCGCTACCCATCGAACTCGGCCCCCCGCCAGAGAGGGGGCCAGCCAGCTGGTTGCGCTGCGCATTGAGCGTGTCACCATAGCCGGGGCGCGCATAGGCGGGAGCGCTGGGTGAAGTGGACTGCTTGTAGGTGCCCAGCGTCTTGCTGACAGAGGCCAGCCGGTCACTGACCTTGCTGCCGTTGTTCTGGCTGGAATTGTCCTTGGTCATGGCATTGCGCACCGACTCGCCGCCATACATCGAGGCGCCACCGATCGGGCCAATGCTGCCCCGACTGCTGGCGGTGCTGGCCGTGTCATTCTTGCCCTTATTGCTGCCGCTCTTGCTGGAACTGCTCTTGCTGCCGGATCCGCCGCTATCGTTCCGGCCGCCTCCCTTGCCGCCGCTGGACGAGCCGCCGCTACCCCTGCCGGTGTTTCCACTCATCCCGCCGCCGTTGCCGTTGCGCTCCGGGCCTGCGCCGCTCTCCCTGGACATCAGTTGCTCCCCTTCTTGTTCTTCTGGATGTTGGCCAACAGGCCGTTGGTCAGGCTGCCACCCATGGTCATCCCGTCGCCCGCAAGCCCGGGCGTGACCT
>JAGOCY010000227.1 GCA_017998495.1 Corallincola sp. | reverse complement strand
CTACGCCGTGGGTGACACCTATGTCACCGAGATGGCGTTGGATACCGCCGATATGCAGCGGCTCTATCTGCTGACGGCGCCGGTACGGCGGATCAAGGATGTCACCTACTACTGATGGTTGAATCATGGTGGTCGGACCAGCGTCGCCGGCCACCCTCAATCTGCTGCTCTATACTGACATTGGTCACAAAATGAGCAGGAGCGCATGCAGATGCTGTCTCGCCCGCTCTATGAACTCTTGCCTTATGCCTATCTGGCTGGCGCTGCCGCTACCCTATTGCTGACACCCTTTGGTCTTGCCCATGGTTTCGCCCTGCTGCTGTTCGCTGGCGGTGCTCTGGTGTGGGTGGCCCGCTCCAATGCCCGGCGCCGTGATCGACGCAAGGTGCGCGCACGCGGCCACCACAGCCTCCATCTGCCATATGCCGGTTATGAGTTTTACCCTTTTGCCGTGGCCATGACGGCGGTGTGGATCATCGCCCTGTGGCCATCGCTGCCGGTGGTGGTGCTCAGCGTTATGCTGCTTGGTTACAGCCTGTGGGTGTTGGCGCGTCGCGCCCAGCAGCGAGGCCATGGTTGGCTGCAGTTGGATGATAGCCATAGCGGCATTATGCGCTAAGGGTGCAGGCAGGCGAGGGGATCAGACTTCGAAGCTGCGGCCCGTGCCGAGGGATGGCTTGGTTTTGCCTTTGTCGTCATAAGTGACTGAGCCGCGACCCCGTGCTTCGGCCATTAACTGCTGTAACCGCCCCAAGCTGTTGAGGCTGAGCTGGATCACCTGGCCGTTGAGTTCGTTGAGGCTGCGGCAATGGTCGAGCAGGGCATCCAGTTCGCCTTTGGCCTGAGCCAACTCAGTGTCGGCGCTCAGCTCCTGGGACAATGCCCGGTCAGTATCGGCAATCGCCGCCAGCAGTTGCTGCTTGGCGGCAGCCAGCTGCTCAATGGCTCCGCCGTCACGGGCCACCAGAGCGCTGCGCTCCTGCTCGAGCAGTTCGATCAGGGCTTGCAGCTGCTGACGCTGGCGCTCAAAACGCTCACTTGCGTTCACGGGGGGCCGTTACCTCAACGTCGTCACCAAACAGCGCCTGCTCCAGCGAGGCCATCGCTTTGGCTAGTTTTTCAGGGTCAACCTTGTATTGGCCTTCGCTGATCGCCTTGCGTAACGCCTGGATACGCTGCTGGTCGACCACCGGCGACTGCTGCGCCAACCCCTGCTGCAGGCGGTTGAGCTGCTGGGCCTGATCGGTCAGCGAGACGGCATCCTGAGGGCGAACATTGGTCGGCTGACGGCTGGCGTCAGTGGCGGCCGCACGCGGATCTGTCTGTTTGGCGGGTACTTCCGTACGGCGTGGGGACGGAAGGCCGTTAATATCGATGGCCATGAGCGGTCCTCGTATCTTCTGGCTCTACGCGTCTTGTCGGCCGCGTCAGTAAAAACTTTAGGATTATTTTTTGGCCACAGGCTCAAAGTTTGACGATCACTAGGCCAACCTGTTGAACGCGCCCATGAAAGCTCTTGCCGGAGCGATTATTGCGGATCCGGATCTGTTCGCCAAGGGCGGCGTCATTTTCGGCGGTGGCCGTGGTTTTGACGGTCATCTCACCGAGCATGGCCAAGACTTCAACCTCATCGCCAGCACAGACGGCACACAGGTTGTTGCTGCGGATTGGGCGCCCGGGTTGCACCGCGCGCTTGACCCGGGCACCGAGCAGCGGCTCGATACGGGTGCTGCTGCTGCCCGGCATGGTCAGTGGCTCTGCCATCTCAATGGCAAGCATGTCGGCAGTCAGCACGGTGCCGGCGGTCAGCGCCCGGGTAGCCACCACAACCGGCTGACGTTCACGGATCTGCAGCGGTATATAGGCGCTCCAGTCGCTACCACAGTTGACTTTGACCGTAGTGTTGCGGCCCAGGCGGGCGCTGCCCGGCAAGCTGACCGCCAACGGCTGGTCGCAGGGGGCGTGAGCTAGCTGGGTGGCGGCAGCTCCGAGGCTGATGTCGCGCTGATGGCCCTCTTCCAGTAGCGGCAGGCGGGACTCAACAAAGTCCTGGATCGCTGCTTGCAGCTGGCTATGCAGCCCGGCATGAGCGGTCACAGGTAACAGCAGGAGCAACCAGAGCACCAAAGCGTGGCCGCGGTCACCGCGTGATTTTGCTGATTTTGCTATGTTCTTCATCGACTCTTACTATGCTTAGCAGCGGCCCCACAGTAGCGGGGCGGCCAGGGTCAGGAAACTGTCGGCCGTCCCTGTTGTGTCCAGATGTGCAAGGCTTGTGCCGATACCTTTGCTGATTGGAGTTCCCCCATGGCCGGCATTCTTGATTCAGTCAATCAACGCACCCAGCTTGTCGGCCAGAACCGTCTGGAGCTGTTGCTGTTCAAACTGCAGGGTAAGCAGCGTTTTGGCATCAACGTGTTCAAGGTGCGCGAGGTGCTGCAGTGCCCGGCCCTGACCAAGATGCCGCGTCTCCACCCCTTTGTGCGCGGTGTAGCCCATATTCGCGGCCATACCATTTCAGTGATCGATCTGAGCCAGGCGACTGGAGGCCGGCCGGTCGACAACCCCAGCGATTGCTTCATCATCATCGCGGAGTACAACCGCTCGACCCAGGGCTTCCTGGTTAACTCGGTGGAGCGCATCGTCAATATCAACTGGGAATCGATCCTGCCGCCGCCCAAGGGGGCGGGCAAGATCAGCTACCTGACGGCGGTGACCGAGATCGACAAGGAACTGGTGGAGATCATCGACGTCGAGAAGATCCTCGAAGAGATTGCGCCGCGAGATGTCACTGTCTCTGCTTCGTTTCTGGCTGATACCGCCATGTCCGGCAAGCGCATCCTGGTGGCCGATGACTCAAGCGTGGCCCGCAACCAGATCAAGCGTGCTTTGGAGCCCTTGGGGGTGCAGGTGGTGGTGGCGCGCGATGGCAAGGAGGCGCTGGAGATGCTGCGCGACATGGCCAAGGCGTCGCCTACCGGCAAGCCAGAATTGGCGTTGGTGATCTCGGATATCGAGATGCCGGAGATGGACGGTTATACCCTGACCGCCGAAGTGCGCTCAGATCCGGCGTTGCGCGACCTTTATATAATTCTGCACACCTCACTGAGCGGGGTGTTCAACCAAGCGATGGTACAGAAAGTTGGGGCCAACGATTTTATCCCCAAATTCAATCCGGATGAGCTGGCAGGCGCGGTGCGCCGGGCCATTGAAGCGCGCTGAGCGGGCACACAATGAAAGGGCAGAGGTAGGTAGAGCGCGTGCAAAAGACTCTGGCAGACAGCGAGTACAACCAGTTCCGGCTTTTTTTGGAACAGCAGTGCGGCATCGTGTTGGGCGATAACAAACAGTATCTGGTCAAGAGCCGGCTGGCGCCGTTGATGGTCAAGTATGGCGCGGCATCACTGGGGGAGCTGGTCCAGCGCGCCATGTCGGCGCGTGAGCGTGATCTGCGGGCGGTGGTGATCGATGCCATGACCACCAATGAAACCCAGTGGTTTCGCGACATCTATCCCTTTGAGCTGCTCAAGAGCAAGCTGCTGCCGGAGTACGCCAAAGCCAAGACGCCGGTCAAAATCTGGTCGGCGGCCTGTTCGTCAGGGCAGGAACCCTATTCCATTGCCATGACCATCCTTGAATACAACACCAGCCGTCCGGGGGCCTTGCCGTCAGGAGCCCAGATCACCGCCACTGATATTTCGGCGACCATGCTGGAGCAATGCAAAGCGGCTGAATATGACAGCCTAGCGCTGGCCCGTGGCTTGTCGCCGGAGCGCAAGAAGCTGTTCTTTGAAAAAGTGGACGATAACCGCATGCGGTTGTCGGCACGGGTGCGCAATCTGGTCAACTTCCGGCCGGCCAACCTGCTGGAGAGCTATGCCCTGCTCGGCAAGTTCGACATCATTTTCTGTCGCAACGTGCTCATCTATTTT
>JAGOCY010000226.1 GCA_017998495.1 Corallincola sp. | reverse complement strand
GGTAGCGTTCAGGCTTTGGGGTTGTCGAGTACCACGTCGTGATCTGCGGTGACCTTCAACTCGTCATCTATTGATGTGGTTTTGTCCTCGGCGCCATGCATCCAGTACACCAGCTTGGTGGCCATAAAGAACAGGATCACGGCAGCAATCACTGAGGTAACAGCAATGCCACCAAAGATGGCAATAGCGTTATCGACCAGCTCAGCCTCACTCGCCTCTTCACTGCCGATCAGGCTGCCGATCAGGCCGGCGATCTTGTTGGCAGCGGCGATAAACAGGAACCAAGTGCCCATCATCAGCGACGCGAGGCGCAGCGGCGCCAATTTAGTCACCATCGACAAGCCGATGGGTGACAGGCATAGCTCGCCCAAGGTATGGAACAGATAAGCCGCCACCAGCCACCACATGGCCGCCCGGCCATCCGCGGCTGCCGCTTGGTCGAAGACCGCGCCGACCATGCACAGAAAGCCAATAGCCAGCAGCACCAGCGCCAACGAAAACTTCACTGGCGAGTTTGGCTCACGCTGGCCCAGTCTCATCCAGATAAACGCTACTACCGGCGCAAAGATAATGATGAACAATGGGTTAAGAGACTGGAAATAGGTGGTAGGGACTGTCCATGACCACTCCAGCACTTCAACAGTGCGGTCGGTGTAACGGTCAGCGTAGATGTTCATCAAGCCACCCGCTTGTTCAAAGCCAGCCCAGAAAATGATGGTGAACAAGCCCAGGATTAGAATGACCTTAAAGCGATCAACCTCTTCGGCGGTCAACGGCGTTTTACGCACCTCGGTACGCATCGCCGCATCACGTCTGGCTGCCGGCGTGGTACCAATATCGCCCAACAAACGCTGGGCCAGCACCATCTGCAGGATCAGACTGATCACCATACCGATACCGGCGCAGATGAAACCCGCCTGGTAGCTGCCACCAAAGCCTCTGACCACCTCGCCGACCACGATCCCGGACAGGAACGCGCCGATATTGATGCCCATGTAGAAAATGGTGAAAGCGCCATCACGGCGCTGATCGCCGGGCTTGTAAAGGTCGCCCACCATGGTCGAAATGTTTGGCTTGAACAGACCATTGCCAATGATCAGCAAGGTCAGACCGAGGTAGAGCATGGTCGTTTCATGGCCAGCCACCCACGCATGAGGGGTGCCCAAGGCAAACTGGCCCGCCGCCATCAGGATGCCGCCGGCAATAATAGCTTTGCGCTGACCGATCAGGTTGTCCGCCAACCAGCCACCGATAAGCGGGGTGATATAAACCCACATAGTGAAGGTGCCATAGAGACTGATGGCATCAGCCTGGCTCCAGCCCAGCCCTTTACCGCCCGCAGCCATCGCCGCATCGGCGAGATAAAGCACCAAAATGGCGCGCATTGCATAGTAACTGAAGCGTTCCCACAGTTCGGTGCCGAACAGCAGGAACAGCCCGGCCGGATGACCGAACGCCGTTTGCTGAGACGGAAGTTGTGACATTCCTGGATCCACCCTAGATGTAAATTGTTCTGTTTATGGTTGGGTCGCGGCGCCGCTGGCGCCGTGCCCGGCCGCCAGCAGGCGGTAGCGCCTGATGACGGTAAAAGCGGCAAAAACCGCGCAACCTTAGCCGATTCGTCGCCCCGCCAGCAATGGACTGACCACCATGGTGCTGTGCCAGATCACGTTCAGTGCAGCGTACAGCTAAGGCCAGAGCGCGCCCGCTGACAAGCAAGAGCGGGGCCAGCGGTAACCGGCACCTCGCCGCAGCATTCATCGTCTCGCCCCATGGCATTGATAGGTTGCCCCCATGCACAACGCAAATGAGAACTGCTATTGTTCATTCAACAACAGGAGGGGCAACCCATGATCAAGACCACCACTTTCGCCATAATGCATTTCACTGTCGCCTTCACTGTCGCCTGGTTGCTGACCGGTGACGTGCTGGTGGGCGGCCTGGTCGCCACCGTCGAACCCGCGGTCAATACCGTGGCTTACTTCTTCCACGAGAAGATCTGGCAGCGCATCAGTAACCGGCAACAGCAGCGCGCCGCGGCCATCAGTGCCTGACCAAAGAACAGGAGACCATCGATGTTTGCCAACTACCTGACCATGGATGAGGCGATGCTGCTCAGCCTGGTGAACATGCAGCTGCGCAACCGCTTTGACTCGCTGGCGGCACTCGCCAACTTCTATGAACTGGATGCACAGGCGCTGGAGCAGCGGCTGACCGCCGGCGGCTATCGTTACCACGCGGCCAGCAACCAGTATCGGGGCGGTTAGTCGTCCAGCCGCAGCAGCTGACGTAACGGCTGAGGCCCGGCCAGCAGATCGGCCAGAGTATAGCGGTCGAGCACCGCCAGAAAGGCACTGAGCGCCTCGTTGAAGATCCCCTTGAGCCGGCAGCCACCGGTGATCACGCACTGGTTAGCGGGACCGAAGCACTCCACCAGCGCCAGATCCGGCTCTAGTTCGCGCACCAGCCGTCCCAGACCAATCTCATGGGCCGGCTTGGCCAGGCGGATGCCGCCGCCTTTGCCGCGCAACCCCTCCACTACCCCGTCCTGCACCAGTTGGTTGACCACCTTCATCAGATGGCTACGCGAGATGGCGTAACGCTCGGCGATCTCGGCGATGGTGGCCAGCCGCTCCGGCGCGGCGCCGAGATAGAGCAGCACGCGCAGGGCGTAGTCGGTGTATTGAGTGATCCGCATCGGGCCCCCACGGCATCATGGCCTAAACATGCATCGGCGGGCGATGTTATCACGATCAGGCGCCACAATAAGATTCATCCTTGTTGCATCTTTTAAAGATGCATTTACAGTGCATCTTACATCCACCCCCACACACCAAGGAACCAGCCATGCCCCTGCGTCGGCTTACCCTGATGTTCATCCTGATGTTCGTCGCCAGTTTTGGCGTGCTCATCTACCTCGGCACCGAGATCTACCGCCAGGCCCCACCAGTGTTTGAACGGGTGGTCAGCGCTGACGGCGAACAGCTGTTCGGCCCCGGCGATATCGACAACGGCCGGCTGGTATGGCAATCCACCGGCGGCCATCAGCTTGGCTCCATCTGGGGCCATGGCAGCTACGTCGCCCCCGACTGGAGCGCCGACTGGCTGCACCGCGAAGCGGTCACCCTGCTCGAGCTGTGGGCCGAGCGCGATTATCAGCGCCCCTACGCCGAACTGGGGGTTGAATCCCAGGCCGCCCTCAAGGCACGGCTGAAGGCCGAGCTGCGCGGCAATGGCCATGATCCGGCCAGCAACAGCCTAGTGGTCAGTGCCGATCGCGCTTTCGCCATCAAGGCGGTGGCCGCCCACTATCAGGCACTATTCGGTGGCGACCCCGCGCTCAACGAACTGCGCGAGCAGTACGCCATGGCCAACAACCCGGTGCCCAATGGCGAGTACCGCCGCCAGCTCAGTGCTTTTTTGTTCTGGAGCAGCTGGGCCACCGCCGCCAACCGCCCCGGTGACAGCATCAGCTACACCAGCAACTGGCCCCATGAACCGCTGATCGACAATGTGCCCACCACCGGTACCCTGCTCTGGTCCATTGCCAGCGTGATCCTGCTGATCGCCGGCATCGGCCTGATGATCTGGCACCACGCCCGCGCCAAGGCCGAGGCCCCGCTCATCGCCCCCAAAGACGATCCGCTGTTTGAGCTCAAACCAACGCCGTCGATGCGCGCCACCGGCAAATACTTCCTGACCGTGGTCGGGCTGTTGCTGCTGCAGGTAACCCTGGGCGGCATCACCGCCCACTACGCGGTCGAGGGGCAGCAGTTCTATGGCTTCCCGCTCGCTGATTACCTGCCCTACGCGGTCACCCGCACCTGGCACACCCAGCTTGGCATCTTCTGGATCGCCACCGCCTGGCTGGCCACCGGCCTCTACATCGCGCCGGCGCTGTCGGGCCATGAACCACGCTTTCAGCGGCTGGGGGTCAAC
>JAGOCY010000224.1 GCA_017998495.1 Corallincola sp. | reverse complement strand
GCCAGGGGCTGGCAGCCGAAGGGATAGTGATCGGCGACGACACCCAGTTTGTGGCCGCCGAGCACCAGACCTCGCTCGACCAGCTGGTACTGCTCGACCCACCGCCGCTGCATGGCGCCGCCGAACACAGCTGGCAGCAGCTGCGTCAGGCGCTGCCGGTGGCCCTGGCCCAAGTGCGCCATGAGCGCCTGCTGCAGCTGCCGGACATCCATCGCCAGCCGCCCACCGACCTTGGCGAAAGCTGGCGCCGCGCCGACGACTGGAGCGAAGTGCGCCCGGAATGGGGGCTGGTCGGCAATGCCGCCATCATCATTGCCGAGCGCGGCTTTAGCGCCGGCCACAGCCTTGGCGCCCGGGTGTTTCTGCACAACTACCCATGGCAGATGGATGAGGATGGCAGCCTGCTGGCCGGCATCGTTGCCGGCCCGGTCACCGTTGCCCAGTGGATCAACCTGCAGTACTACGCCTCCACCGTCGCCCCCCAGCTGCACGGCAGCGGCAACAAAGCCACCCAGACCATCACCGCCGGCTTCGGGGTGATGCAGGGCAACGGCAGCGATCTGCTGGCCGGCCTGCCCTGGCAGTCGGTGATGGCCAGCGACAGCCAGTGTCGCCATCTGCCGCAGCGGCTGCTGGTGGTGATCCAGGCGCCACGGGCGCGCATCGAGCAGCTGCTGGCCAGTCAGCCCGACTTTGGCCGCAAGGTCAGACATGGCTGGCTGCTGCTGGCCAGCCACGACCCACACACCAACCTGTGGAGCCACTGGTGATGCACTACAACCTCAACCATCTGCGCCAGCTGGAAGCGGAATCGATTCAGATCCTGCGCGAAGTGGTGGCCGAGTTCAGCAACCCCTGCATGTTCTACTCCATCGGCAAAGACTCGACGGTGATGCTGCATCTGGCGCGCAAGGCGTTCTGGCCCGGCCCCGTGCCCTTTCCGCTGCTGCATGTGGACACCACCTGGGAATTTGCCGAGATGGCCCGTTTTCGCGATGCGCTGGCGGCACGCCACGGCCTGGAGATGCTGGTGCATGTCAACCGCGACGGGCTGGCGGCCGGTATCACCCCGTTCAGCCATGGCTCGGTTAACTACACCGACGTGATGAAGACCGAAGCCCTCAAGCAGGCACTCGACCATTACCGTTTCGATGCCTGCTTCGGCGGCGCCCGCCGGGATGAGGAGAAGAGCCGCGCCAAGGAGCGGATCTACTCCTTCCGCGATCAACACTACCGCTGGGACCCGCGCAACCAGCGGCCAGAGCTGTGGCAGCTGTATAACGGCCGCATCAACCGCGGCGAGTCGATACGGGTGTTTCCGCTCTCCAACTGGACCGAGCGCGATATCTGGCACTACATCTGGCAGGAGCAGATCGACATAGTGCCCCTCTATCTGGCTGCCGAGCGGCCGGTGGTGTGGCGCGACGGCACCTGGATCTGCATCGACGATGAACGCATCTTGCCCCACCTGAGCGCCCAGGAACGGCGCTCCATCCAACCGCGCCGGGTGCGCTTTCGCACCCTCGGCTGCTACCCGCTCACCGGCGCCATCGACAGTGACGCCAGCAGCGTCGGGGCGATCCTGACGGAGATGGCGACCACCACCACCAGCGAGCGCCAGGGACGCCTGATCGACCACGATCAGTCCGGCTCAATGGAGCGCAAAAAAGCCGCCGGCTATTTCTGAGTGTGGGGGCTGGGGTATGGGGGTGTGGTGCGGCTGCGCCGCTGGCCGTTAATGCCGCTGCGCGGCTGTTGCGGCTGCGCCATGGCTGTTAATACCGCTAACGCGGATGTTGCGGCTGCGCCATGGCTGTTAATACCGCTAACGCGGCTGTTGCGGCTGCGCCGCAGGGAGTGGGCTGTCGCGCCCACACGACGAGCCAAGGGAGGGTCGCCGAACCCTCCCTTGGCGAACCCTGTCGGCCCCCACAGATCACCACCATCAATATCTGGCTGATGTTCTGCCGGGCTACGGGGTCGCCACAATGTGCCCTCCATGGCCCATAGTGGCTCTCAGCAACGTCCTGTTGCCTCGCCCCCTACGCCCGACTGGCCGTGGGTTGGCTGACGTGGGCGCGGGTGGTGATCAAGGGGTGGGGAGACTTGGAATCCGGCTTCAGTGTGCTCATGTGCTCTGCTCCTTGCGGCATCGCCGCATCCTCTCATTGGGCAGATACACAGTTCAAATTACAGACCCAACACTAAGGCCACCCCAAGTTACCTGAATAAGCAGGCTATTACTCGTAGTGGTAGCGGCATGAGATTATCGTTATGGCGCTGTCGTCAACGGCATAGACCAAGCGATTGGTATCATCAATTCTGCGAGACCAAAAACCAGATAAATTCATCTTTAATGGCTCTGGTTTGCCAATGCCGTCAAATGGTGCCCTTTTGATATCTTCGATGATCTTGTTGATCCGCTTTAGTGTTTTCTTATCTTGAGTTTGCCAATAGAGATAATCGGACCAAGCATCATCGGTCCATGTGAGCAATCTACTCATCAATCAGTTCCCTGATTTGGCTCTTACCCTGACGATATTGCTCGATGGATCTCGATAAATGAACTGCATTGGCCGGTGATTTCAGAAGATGGACGGTCTCCATGAGGCTGTTGTAATAGTCGAGTGACATGACAACTGCATCTTCTGCGTCCCGACGGGTAATGACGGTACAGTCAGCATCATTAACAACCTGATCTAAAACACTTTTAAGGTTATTTCTGGCCTCTGTGAACGACACTATGTTCATCCGCCTTCCCTCACCTGTTCGCTAAGTGGTACAAGTGTAGCCGTGCGGGATTACATGTACAAGATACTGGGCATGTCAACCAATCATGACTACAGGTAACAGTGTTAATTGCAAGCGCAGGGCACTCGCCTTCACCCCTTGCTCACCACCCGCACGGTGCCGACTAACGGATGGCCAGGCTGGCGTAGGGGTTGAGCTGGCAGGGATGCCAGCGAAAGCAAATCTGGGCAGGAGAGCCCATATTTGCGACACCTTAGCCCGCCAGAACTAACCACTGCAGTAAATGGTGGTGAGCTTTGGGGGCCGGCTGGCGGTGCAGGAGGAGGGTCCGGCCACCCTCCTCCTGCCCGTCGTGCGGGCGCGGAAGCCCGCGCTGCTGCGGCGCAGCCGCAATCTAGCCACGCCGTGGCATCACGGCCGCGTAGCGGCAACAACCAGCAATCGCCACTTGCCACCTACCACCAACTCCGTGCACCCTCACGCCTCTGCCAGCGGCAAAAAAGGAACTGCCATGCACCCCAAAATCAGCCTGATCACCCTCGGCGTTGCCGATCTGCCACGGGCCATTGCCTTTTACCAGCAGGGGCTGGGGTTACCGCGCCATCCGCTGGAGAGCGACGGTGTGGCCTTTTTTGCCCTGAATGGCACCTGGCTGTCGCTCTTTCCACGGCAGGAGCTGGCCAAGGATATCGGCATCAGCGATCAGCCTCAGGCTGGCTTTTCCGGCATCACTCTGGCCCACAATGTCGGCAGCAAAGCCGAGGTGGATGCGGTGCTGGCCCAGGCCGTGGCGGCAGGCGCTACCTTGGTCAAGGCCGCGCAGGCGGTGTTCTGGGGCGGATACTCCGGCTACTTCCAGGACCCGGACGGCCACTACTGGGAAGTCGCCTTTAACCCCTTTATGGATCTGACCTGAAGCGGCTCAGAGGGTGCTGCTGAAGCCGCGGCGGGATTAGCGATCCCAGCCGCAGCCAGGCTCGTCACTGGCAAAGCAGTCCAGCCGCATCTCATCCAGATAGAACTTCGGCAAGTCGGCGAGTTTGCTCCACGCCTCAACGGCGGTGGAGTCTTCAAACTCGTTCTTGCCGCTGGTGGTTTTCTTTTTGGCGGTCAGGTAGTTGATGCTGGTTTCGCTGATCTCGCCGCTGTTGCGTGAGAACGACTGGCTGTCATAACCGATCAGGCGCAGAC
>JAGOCY010000225.1 GCA_017998495.1 Corallincola sp. | reverse complement strand
CCACCCTCGCCCATATTCGCGGCCTCAGCGGCCGCCCGCTCTACCCCAGCGCCAGCGTGCTCAACCGCCTGTGCCTGGCCACCACCGTGCTTGATACCGCCATTAACCTGTTCTTTATGGCCCGCGACGGGGTGGATGCCGGCGTTGTCCCCTATCTGCAGCGCCAGCAGGCCCGCATCACCACCGCCCTGGCCGAACTGGAGCAGCAGCCGTGGACGCTGGAAGCCCCCTTCGACGACGCCACCCTGCGCCTGGGGGTGATGGTCGGCTGGGCCCAGTTCCGCCAGCGCATCGACTTCAGCCCCTACCCCAGGCTGCAGGCGGTGCATCAGGCGCTGCTGGCTTATCCGCCGTTTGCGGATACCCAGCCACGCGCTTAATCCCCATGGCCAGGTTATGCGGCGCGAGAGTCTGGCCAAATACTGACCAGCACGGGGTGGCAGCCAGCTGCGAGCCGCCCCAAGGCCACCCTGTAACTTTGCAACCTTGTATGTAAACCATGATGTTAGAAGCCATTCTTTGGTTAGACTAAAGCCGCACCGCGCTGTTATGGCCATGGCCGTGGCGTCGACGACAACCCGCCTGCACAACAGGAACGACACGTTATGAATCTTGCCCTGATCGTGATCCTGCCCTTTCTGGGTGCGGTATTACCCTCACTGATGATTCGCGTCGGCCGTAATGCCTCAGCCATTGCCACCGCCTCCATCAGCCTATTGGCCCTCGCCCTGTTGCTGACTCACGCCCCAGCGGTAATGCGCGGCGAGATCCCCGCTGTTAGCTGGCAATGGCTGCCAACGCTGGGGCTCAATGTCAGCTTCTTTCTCGACGGCTTGGGGCTGCTGTTTGCCGGCCTGATCTTGGGGATCGGCGTGCTGATCACCATCTACGCCCGTTTTTACCTCGCCAAAGAAGACCCCATGGGCACCTTCTACAGCTATCTGCTGCTGTTTCAGGGCGCCATGGTCGGCATAGTGTTGTCAGATAACATCCTGCTGCTGTTGATCTTCTGGGAGCTGACCAGCCTCTCGTCGTTCCTGCTGATCGGCTACTGGCGCCATCTGCCGGAAGGGCGACAAGGGGCACGCATGGCCCTGGTGGTGACCGGCGGCGGCGGCCTGGCCCTGATCGCCGGTATGCTGCTGCTGGGGCAGACAGCGGGCAGTTACGAGCTGCAGCAGATCCTGCAGCAGGCAGATGCGATCCAGGCCTCGCCCCTCTATCTGCCTGCCCTAGTGCTGATTCTGGTGGGCTGCTTCACCAAAAGCGCCCAGTTTCCCTTCCATTTCTGGTTGCCCCATGCCATGGCGGCACCAACCCCGGTGTCGGCCTATCTGCACTCCGCCACCATGGTCAAAGCCGGCGTGTTTCTGATGGCGCGGCTGTGGCCCGCGCTCTCCGGTACCGAGGCATGGTTCTATCTGTTGGTCACCACCGGTTTGACCACCATGGTGATCGGCGCCTTTATTGCCCTGTTCAAGGATGACCTCAAAGGGTTGCTGGCGTTTTCGACCGTCAGCCATCTGGGGCTGATGACCCTGCTGCTGGGGCTAAGCACGCCGATGGCGGCGGTTGCAGCGGTTTTTCATATCCTCAACCATGCCACCTTCAAGGCCTCACTGTTCATGAATGCCGGCATCATCGACCATGAAACCGGCACCCGCGATATCAAGCGGCTCGGCGGCCTGCTGATGCTGATGCCGGTCACCGCCACCCTGGCCATGATCGCCGCCGCTTCCATGGCCGGCATCGCCCCCTTTAACGGCTTTCTGTCCAAAGAGCTGATGCTCGAAGCCACCCTTAACGCCGAATGGGCAGGCAATCCCTGGCTGGTTGCGGCAATCGCTACTATTGCGGCTCTCTTCTCTGTGGCTTACTCCTTTCGCTACATCGTCCATCTGTTTTTTGGCCAGCGCCGCCCGCTAGAGCGTCACCCCCATGATCCACCTGCGGGCATGTGGCTGCCGCCAGCACTACTGGCGCTGCTGGTGGTGCTGATCGGCCTGTTCCCCGAGACCCTGGCCGGTCAGCTGGTGCGCGTGGCTGCTGGCGCAGTCACTGGCGGGCAACTTCCTGAGTTTCACCTTGCCCTGTGGCACGGCCTGACACCGGCCCTCGGCCTGTCACTGCTGGCCACAGTCGCAGGCCTGCTGTTGCTGGCCAACTACAGCCGGGTGCGGCGCTGGTGGCAGGCGGGGCCTCACCCCGAAGCCAAGGTGATGTTTGATACCGGCCAGCAGCTGCTGATCGCCGCCTGCCAGCGGCTGGTGACGGGCATTCATAACGGGTCACTGCAACGCTATATCGCTGCCCTGCTGGCCGCCGCGCTGGTACTCGGGGTGACCGCCTTCTTCACCAGCAGCTACAGCAGTGGCCAACGGCCGCTATTGCCCGCAGGACCGGCCATGGTGGTGCCCTGGCTGCTGCTGATCGGCTGTACCCTGGCGGCGGTGATCCTGCATCGCCAGCGCTTTGTGTCGCTGATGATCATCGGCGTCAACGGTCTGATCGTGTCGTTGGGCTTTGTCTATCTGTCAGCGCCCGATCTGGCCCTGACCCAGATCTCAGTGGAAGTGGTGACCGTGATCCTGATGCTGCTGGCGCTCTATTTCCTGCCCAAGCAGACGGCCCGCGCCGCCAGCCTGCTACCCCGGTTGCGCGGCGTGGTGCTGGCACTCGGCGGCGGCATTGGCGTTGGCGCCCTGTCGTGGGCGGTGATGACCCGCGATTTCTCGACCCTGTCCGGCTACTACCTGGAGCAGGCCAAGCCAGGTGGCGGAGGCAACAACGTGGTTAACGTCATCCTTGTCGATTTCCGTGGTTTCGACACCTTTGGCGAGATCATCGTGCTGGGCATCGCGGCGCTGGCCATCGTCGCCCTGCTGGATGGCGCGCTGCGCGGCCGTATTCACAAGTCACTGGAAAACTGGCAGCCAGATGAACCCACCTCGGCCGACCGCCACCCGCTGATCATGGTGATCGCCACCCGCCTGATGCTGCCGATGGCTTTGATGGTTGGTGCCTACATCTTCCTGCGCGGCCATAACATGCCCGGTGGTGGCTTTATTGCCGGCCTGGTGGTCTCTATCGCCCTGATCATGCAGTACATGGCCAGCGGCTTCGGTTGGGCCGCGCGCCAGGTGAAGGTCGACTATCACGCCATGATTGGTATCGGCGTGCTGATCGCCGCCGCCACTGGCATCGCCTCGATGGTGCTGGATCACCCGTTCCTGACCAGCAAGACCGAGTATGTGGCACTGCCACTGATCGGCAAGGTGGGCCTTGCCAGTGCCATGGCCTTTGATACCGGCGTCTTCCTCACTGTGGTTGGTGCGGTGATGCTGGCGCTGGCCGCGCTGTCACGCATGGGCCACCGCCTTGCCCATCTGCCTGTTAACCGCCGGCCCATGGATATCAATCCCAGGGCCGGTGCCGCCCCTCTTCGTCAGGAGAAGCGCTGATGCTAACCATGGAACTGCTGGTGGCCACCACCATCGGCACCCTGACCACCGCCGCCATCTACCTGCTGCAGCGGGCCCGTACCTTTCCAGTGATCCTCGGGCTGGCGCTGCTGAGCTATGCCACCAACGTCTTTCTGTTTGCCATGGGCCGACTCACCATCAATGCTCCGCCGTTGATCAGCGCCGATGCCAGCCATTACACCGATCCTTTGCCCCAGGCCCTGGTGCTGACCGCCATCGTCATCTCCTTCGGCATGACTGCTGTGATCGTGGTGATGGCACTGCGCGCCTGGCTGGAGAGTGGCAACGACCATGTAGATCTGGAGTCACAGCCGAGCGTCGATGCGGAGGATGAACAATGAGTCACTGGATCATCCTGCCGATCCTGTTGCCGGCCTTGACCGCGCCTTTGCTGGCCCTGGCGGTACGCCATGACATCGTGCTGGCCCTCTCTCGTATACACATCTCCGAGCCCACGAGA
>JAGOCY010000223.1 GCA_017998495.1 Corallincola sp. | reverse complement strand
CCGCCACCTTTGAGCGTATGGGTGCCCGGCCCACCATCGACTGGTTGCCTTGGCGCCGCGGTTATATCGCCGCGCTCGGTGGCCGTTACGCCGCCACCTTTCCCTACATCCGTACTGCCGAGCGGCAGCGCGATTTTCTCTACTCAGATCCGATCTTTCGCGGTCAGGCCTATCTCTATGCCTTGCCCAATCAGCCGCAGGTGCTGTCGGTTGATGGCTTGCGCAACCATGCGCTGTGCCACCCCTGGGGGTGGGCGCTGGCGGGCGGTGATGAGCTGCACAATGCGATCAAGCGCGGTGAGATCCGGCTGGAACAGCCAGAGGGGCTTGCCGCCTGCTTTGAGATGCTGCGTCGTGGCCGGGTCGATGCAGTGCTGTCGATCGCCGAGGTGACCGATCATGTGCTGGCACGGCTGCCACCACTGACCTTGCTGCGTGGCGCCCAGCCGTTGGCCGAAACCGAGCTGCACCTGATCGTGCCGCGCTCTGGCCGCGACAGCGAGCGGCTGCTGGAACAGTTCAACCAGACGCTGGAGCAGATGAAGGCGGATGGCAGCTTTCAGCGCCTGTTAGCGAGCGAGCGCTAACCACAAAAGCCCCACAGTGCGCAGGGCTGGGCCTTGGCGCCAAGGGTGCTAGAATGCCGCCCTTGTGTTGCCTTGGGGTGGTCATGTCTCTCAATCGCCTTGAACGTCGCGCCGCCATTGCCCTGGCGCTGGTGTTTGCCAGCCGCATGCTCGGGCTGTTCATGGTGTTGCCGGTTTTTGCCCTTTACGCTGGTGACTATGCCGGTGCCACCCCGGATCTGATCGGGCTGGCGATCGGTGCTTATGGCGCCAGCCAGGCATTACTGCAGATCCCCTTTGGCGTCTGGTCTGACCGTTTTGGCCGCAAACCCCTCATCTATATCGGCCTGCTGCTGTTTGCGCTGGGCAGCATGGTGGCCGCCAGTGCCGACCATATCGCCTGGGTGATCGCCGGCCGCGCCATCCAGGGGGCCGGGGCGATCTCCAGTGTGGTGTTGGCCCTGCTCTCCGACCTCACCCGGCCGCAACGGCGCACCACCGCCATGGCCATTGTCGGCGGTGTCATCGCCCTCTCCTTTACCCTGTCGATGGTGGCCGGGCCGCTGCTGGCCCCCAAAGTCGGCCTGTCCGGGCTGTTTTGGTTAACCGCCGCCATGGCTGTGGGCGGCATGCTGCTGGTGCGCTTGCTGGTGGCCGATGTGCCGCCACTGCAGGCTGCTGATGCGGTGGCCGAGCCGCAGCGGCTGCCGCAGCTGCTGCGTGATGGCCAGTTGCTGCGGCTTAATGCCGGGGTGCTGATTCTGCACCTACTGATGACCGCTACCTTTGTCGCCCTGCCGGGCTGGCTGTTGGCCGCTGGTTGGGCCAAAGGCGATCAGGGCTGGCTTTACCTGCTCGGGCTGGTCGCCTCGTTCCTGCTGTTGTGGCCACTGCTCAAACTGGCCAAGCGCCACGGCACCCTGCCGCTGCTGCGCCTGTGTCAGCTGCTGCTGGCAGCGGTGGCCCTCGGCTTGGCGCTGGTGGCCCCCAGCATGGCTGCGGCCGTGACGCTGCTCGTAGTATTCTTTACCGCCTTCAATTATCTTGAGGCCTCGTTGCCAGCCCTGCTGTCGCGCATGGCCCCCGCCGGTGCCCGTGGCAGTGCCATGGGGCTCTATTCAACCGCCCAGTTTGGCGGCGCCTTTATCGGCGGTGCGGGTGGCGGCCTGCTGCTGCATCACGGTAGCAGCCAAACTCTGTTCATAGTGCTGGCCCTGCTGGCGCTGGTGTGGAGCTGGCTGAGCCGGGGGCTGAAAGCCGTCGATGGTCTCAAGGTGGTCAATTACCACTTGGGGCCGAGTCTGAGGGATGAAGCGGCACTCTGCCGCGAGCTGCAGCAGCTGGATGGAGTGGTGGAAGTGCGCGCCCTGGTTGCTGCCGCCACCCTCTATCTCAAGGTTAATGTGGATGAATTCGATAGCAGCGCGGCCCATGCGGTGATTGACCGATACAGCCGTGCCCCGAGTTGAGTGGAGAGAGCAAATGGCCACCCGTGGCGTTAATAAAGTCATCTTGATCGGCAACCTCGGGCAGGACCCGGAGGTTCGTTACACCCCCAACGGCGTGGCCATTGCCAACCTGCGTCTGGCCACCAGCGAAAGCTGGAAGGGTCAGGACGGTCAGGTGCAGGAGCGCACCGAGTGGCACCGCATCGTCATGTACCGCCGTCTGGCCGAGATCGCCGGCGAGTATGTGAAGAAGGGCTCCAAGCTCTATATCGAAGGCAAGCTGCAGACCCGCAAGTGGCAGGATAAAGACGGCCAGGACCGTTACACCACCGAGATCGTCGCCGACGAGATGCAAATGCTCGACGGCCGCCCCGGTGCTGGCGGCGATGCGCCGTCTGCCCGTCAGGGTGGCGGCAACTGGCAGGGCGGCGGCAATGCTGGCGGCAACGCCGGTGGCGGCTGGCAGAACGAGGCCCCACCGGCCCGCAATCAGGGCGGTGGCTACCCACCTGCCGCTGGTCAGGGCTTCCAGGGCGGCGGCCGCCCGGCCGGCAACGCCCCGGCCCAGCAGCCCGGCAACTTCGCCGAACCCAACCTCGATTTCGACGACGACATTCCGTTCTAAAAAACCACGGACGAGTTGAAACGAGCAACATCAGGCGGCCTACGGGCCGCCTGATGTTTTGGTGCAGTGAGCGAAGGAGGTTTTCGGCATTACTGTGATCAAAGTCAATTTTATGGTCGTTAGTCGCCGGAAAATTGGCGAAATACTTGGGGGTTTATCTGCTGTTAATGCTTTGTAGACTCTGAGGATATAAGTTAATCAATTGAATGTAATTGACTTTCTTGTGGTCAAGTAGCTGTTTTGGCAGGGATGGAGCGGTATTGGCACCACCATTAGTCGTCAATATTATGGCGCCATGCTGGCCAAGGATCTGCTGCCGTGACCTATCGTTCTCTTCTCCTCGCCCTCCTGCTGCTGCCGGTGTGGCATGCCCATGCCGACTGGTTCTTCCGCGGCACTCCCAATGGCTGGGCAACGACAGCGATGACCAGCAGCGATGGCGTGCGCTACTGCACCCGCCAGAGCTTCGGCAGCAGCAGCCCACGCTTTAAGGTGGATCGCTTCGGCGACTGGAAAGAGGCCTACCCAACAGCGGATTACAGTGTCGCTGCCAACACCACCTACGACATCTGCTTCAACGTCAGCAACAAGCAGTTCGACGTAAAGATCGCGGCGAGCGACACCAACCAGCCTCCCGTTGCCGTGGTCAGCCCGGCCGGTCCGGCGACTATCAAAGTGGGTGAGTCGATCAGCCTAAGTGGTTCAGGCTCCAGCGACCCGGATGGCTCCGTTGCCGGTTATCAGTGGAGCACCGGCGCCACCAGCGCCAGCACCAGCTTTTCGTCGGCAACCGCAGGCAGCTTCACCGTCACCCTGACAGTCACCGACGACAAGGGCGTCAAAGCCAGCCGTAGCATCACCATCACCGTGAATCCGGCCAGCGACACTGGCCAATGGTTCTTCCGCGGCACCCCCAATGGCTGGGCAACGACAGCAATGACCAGCAGCGATGGTGTGCGCTACTGCACCCGCCAGAGCTTCGGCAGCAGCAGCCCGCGCTTCAAGGTGGACCGCTTCGGCGATTGGAAAGAGGCCTACCCAACAGCGGATTACAGTGTCGCTGCCAACACCACCTACGACATCTGCTTCAACAGCAGCAGCAAGCAGTTCGATGTGAAGATCGCGGCGAGCGACACCAACCAACCACCCGTTGCCGTGATCAGCCCGGCCGGTCCGGCGACTATCAAAGTGGGTGAGTCGATCAGCCTCAGTGGTTCAGGCTCCAGCGACCCTGACGGCACCATTGCCAGTTATCAGTGGAGCACCGGTGCCACTACGGCCAGCACCAGCTTTTCGTCGGCAACCGCAGGCAGCTTCACCGTT
>JAGOCY010000222.1 GCA_017998495.1 Corallincola sp. | reverse complement strand
CGAGTACAGCCTGGGGGGCGAACCAGCCCAAGTGACCGACATCAACACCGTTCAGGAGACCATCATCGACGTTCTCGGCCCTCGATACCGGCAGATTTATTCATGAAGCGGGTGCGGAATGTCGGGTAATAAAGCGCCATGGGCGCAAACGGCCGTGATCGGGCACATTAACTGCCGCCCGGAACAGGTTGGCACGTGCTTCGCCACAGGGGGCCGGCGCCACCAGCTTGCCGCAACTACGGCGGGTTAACAGAAACTGCAACGGCTCCATCGGCATTCATCCACTGGCACAACTGTGGTTCACCCTAGCGCCGGCCCTGACGGCAATCAACCGACGGTCTGCGGGGCTTTGAGGTAGCGCGCCAGATAATGGTCGATGCTCAGGTAACGGCCACCGCCATAAATGATCAGCACCAACAGCATCAGCGCATAAGTGGCGGCAAACTCAATACCGTTATTGAGAACAACCAGGCGGCCTTCACTGGTCAGCCACTCGTAGTTGCCGTGCTCCTGCAAGATGGCGGTTACCCGCTCCAGTCGCTCGCTAATCGCCGCTGTCTCGCTGCTGGCGATGGCCGCCCAGCCGTGGGGCCAGTGGACGGTTAGCGCCGCCACTACCATGGTCACCAGCAGCGGCAGGCTGATATAGCGCGTAGCCAAACCCAGCACTAACAACAGTGCGCCGAGGATCTCGGTCCAGGTGGCCAACCCTGCCAGCAGCCACGGCAGCGGCAGACCCAGCCCCCACTCGCTGTTGCCGAACCATTCGACGGTGCCATCGAAATGGGCCAGCTTCTGGGTGCCGGCCAGCCACATCACCGGCGCCAGATAGAGGCGCAACAGCAGCAACGGCAGGCCATCAGCCGGACGCAGGGCGTTAACTACAGCAATATGAATAGAGGTCAGTACAGCAAGCACGGCAACATCTCCGAGGGTGTGATGCCCAACAGAGACCGCATTACTGGCAACGATCTTTCATCGGCGGGCCGCGTTTAGACCTCAGCCATGGATTGCCAGACTTCTAGACGTCTAAACGTGCAGCTTGTACACTGCCGGCCAAGCTGACCGTCCGTCCCGGGCGGGATCGGCGTTGAGCCACCGGAGATGAGCCATGCCCATCAAGATCGCTGACAACCTGCCCGCCGCCCGCATCCTGCAGAGCGAAAACATCTTCGTGATGCCGGAAAGCCGCGCCGTGCATCAGGATATCCGCCCGCTCAAAGTGCTGATCCTCAACCTGATGCCGAAGAAGATCGAAACCGAGACCCAGCTGCTGCGGCTGCTCTCCAACACTGCCCTGCAGGTGGATGTTGAGCTGCTGCGCATCGATGATCGGCCGACCAAAAACACCCCGCGCGAGCATCTGGATGCCTTCTATCGCGACTTCGAGCAGGTCGAAAACAACTTCTACGACGGCTTTATCATCACCGGAGCACCGCTTGGCCAGATCGCCTATGAAGAGGTCAGTTACTGGGAGCGGATGAAGCTGATCATGGACTGGTCAGAGTCCCATGTGACCTCCACCATCTTCCTCTGCTGGGCGGCCCATGCGGCGTTTTTCCATTTCTATGGCATCCACCGCCACCTGCGCGAGGAGAAGCTGTCGGGGGTGTTCAGCCACCGACCCCAGGCGCCCCACCATGCCCTGCTGCGTGGCTTCGATACCGATTTCTGGGTGCCCCACTCGCGCTATGCCTATGTCCGCCCCGAAGACGTCGCCGCCCGGCCGGAGCTGGAGATCCTCGCCGACAGCGACGAAGCCGGGCTCTATCTGGTGGCCTCGCGCGATGGCCGCAAGCTGTTTGTCACCGGTCACCCGGAATATGACCCCAATACCCTCAACGACGAGTATCATCGCGACCTGGCCGCCGGCCTCAGTCCGGCGGTACCGGTGAACTACTACCACCACGATGATCCGTCCCAGCGCTACCACAACCGCTGGCGCAGCCATGGCAACCTGCTGTTCACCAACTGGCTGAACTACCACGTTTACCAGCTGACCCCTTTTAATCTGAGCGAGATCGGCGCCGGTCATCTGACCCGCGACCTGTCCTGACGCCACGAGGTACGACGTGACTGCACGCGCAACCCGCATTGCCGCCCTCAATCAGGCGCTGGCCGAACGCATTCTGATCATCGATGGGGCCATGGGCACCATGATCCAGAGCTTCCAGCTGCAGGAAGCCGACTATCGCGGCCAACGCTTTGCCGATTGGAGCCATGATCTCAAGGGCAACAACGACCTGCTGGTGCTGACCCGCGCCGACATCATTCTCGATATCCACCGCCAGTATCTGGCGGCCGGCGCCGACATCCTTGAGACCAACAGTTTTAACGCCACCACCATCGCCATGGCCGATTACGGCATGGAAGCCTTGGTGCCTGAGCTTAATTTCGAAGCGGCACGGCTGGCCCGTCAGGCGGCTGATGAGGCCACTGCCCAGAATCCGGCCAAGCCGCGCTTTGTCGCCGGGGTGCTCGGCCCCACCAACCGCACGGCGTCGATCTCACCCGACGTCAATGATCCCGGTTACCGCAACACCAGCTTCGATCAGCTGGTCGAGGCCTACTGCCAAGCCACCCACGCCCTGATCGACGGCGGCAGTGACATCATTCTGATCGAAACCATCTTCGACACCCTGAACGCCAAGGCGGCGGTATATGCGGTGGAGAGCGTGTTTGACGCCCGTGGCGAACGGCTGCCGGTGATGATCTCCGGCACCATCACCGATGCCTCTGGCCGCACTCTGTCAGGGCAAACGACCGAGGCGTTCTACAACTCACTGCGCCACGCCAAGCCGATCGCCTTTGGCCTCAACTGCGCGCTGGGGCCCAAAGAGCTGCGCCAGTATGTGCACGAGCTCTCCCGCATCGCCGAATGCGCGCTGTCGGTGCACCCCAACGCCGGTCTGCCCAACGCCTTTGGTGGCTACGATCTCGATGCGGCCGACATGGCGGTGCATATTCGCGAGTGGGCCGAAAGCGGTCTGCTCAACATCGTCGGTGGCTGCTGTGGTACCACCCCAGCCCACATCGGCGCGATGGCCAGCGCCGTGGCCGGCATCAAGCCGCGCCCGATCACTCCTCGGCCGGTGGCCTGCCGGCTGGCGGGCCTTGAGCCCTACACCATCGATGACAGCACCCTGTTTGTGAATGTCGGTGAGCGCACCAACGTCACCGGCTCGGCCAAGTTCAAGCGGCTGATCATCAACGAGCAGTATGCCGAAGCGCTGAATGTGGCCCGTCAGCAGGTGGAAGCTGGCGCCCAGATCATCGACATCAACATGGATGAAGGGATGCTCGACGCCGAGAAAGCGATGGTGCGCTTTCTCAACCTGATCGCCTCAGAGCCCGATATTGCCCGGGTACCGATCATGATCGACTCCTCCAAATGGGAGGTGATCGAGGCGGGGTTGAAGTGCATTCAGGGTAAAGGGATCGTCAACTCCATCAGCCTCAAAGAGGGCGAGGAGAAGTTCATCGCCCAGGCGCAGCTGATCCAGCGCTACGGTGCTGCGGTGGTGGTGATGGCCTTCGATGAAGCCGGTCAGGCCGATACCTTCGCGCGCAAGGTAGAGATCTGTCAGCGCAGTTACCGGGTGCTGGTCGAGCAGGTGGGCTTTGCCCCGGAAGATATCATCTTCGACCCCAATATCTTCGCCATCGCCACCGGCATCGACGAACACAACAACTACGCCAACGACTTCATCGCCGCCACCGCCGAGATCAAGCGCACCCTGCCCCATGCCCTGATCTCGGGCGGGGTGTCCAACGTCTCCTTCTCGTTCCGCGGCAATGATCCGGTGCGCGAGGCGATCCACGCCGTGTTCCTCTACCACGCCATCAAGGCGGGGATGGACATGGGTATTGTCAACGCTGGCCAGCTGGCGATCTATGAAGATATCCCGGCGCCGCTGCGTGAAGCGGTCGAAGATGTGGTACTCAACCGCCGCAGTGATGCCACCGAGCGGTTGCTGGC
>JAGOCY010000221.1 GCA_017998495.1 Corallincola sp. | reverse complement strand
CATCGACGAAGCCGCATTCCACGACCGTCTGGCCGAGGTGCTGAAGGCTGCGCTGGCGTTGACCATGTGGGGCGCCAAGGTGCGTCTGATCAGCACCCACAACGGCGTGGACAACCTGTTCAACCAGCTGATCGAGGACAGCCGCGCCGGCCGCAAGCGCTACTCCATCCACACCATCACGCTCGATGACGCCTGCAGCATGGGGCTCTATCGACGCATCTGCCAGGTCAAGCGCCTGCCATGGAGCCAGCAGGCCGAAGACCAGTGGAAGGCCGACCTGCTGCGCGACACGGCAACCGAGGAAGATGCCCGCGAGGAGTACTACTGCGTGCCCAAGAAGGGCGGTGGTGTCTACATCCCCCGCGTGCTGGTGGAAAACGCCATGGAGCGTGAGCGCAGCATTCCCATCTTGCGGCTGGATGCGCCCAAGGGCTTTGAGGAGTGGACTGAGAGCCGGCGCCGTATGCACATCGACGACTGGTGCCGCGACAACCTCAAGCTGCTGCTGGAGCAGTTGCCCGATACCTGCCACGCCTTTGGCGAAGACTTTGCCCGGCGCGGCGATATGACGGTGTTTGTGCCGCTCACCATCAGCCAGCAGCTGAGCAAGCGCACCCCCTTTGTGGTGGAGCTGTGGAACCTGACCTACGACGCCCAGAAGCAGGTGATGATCTACATCTGCTCACGCCTGCCCCGTTTGCGCGGCATGGCCTTCGATGCAACCGGCAATGGCGGCTTTCTGGCTGAGGCTGCTGCCCTGTTCTTTGGCACCAGCCTTGTCGACCAGGTGATGCTCAACGATGGCTGGTATCGGGAGTGGATGCCCAAACTCAAGGCTGAGTTTGAAGACGGCAACCTAACCATCCCACGCCACCAGGATGTGCTGGACGACCTAGCCAAGATCCAGGTTGTCACCGGCGTGCCGAAAATCGACAAAGGCCGCGATGACAAAGGCGGTGGCAAGAAGCGCCACGGCGACTTTGCCGTTGCCCTCGCCATGGCCATCCGCGCCAGCTGGATGGACGGCGGCGCCATTGAGTTTGAGGCCATGCCCGCCCGCGCCGGTACTGGCGCGGATGACGACGATGATTACCCCCGCGATCACTTTCGAGGTTCCTTCTGATGGCCAATCCATTTGCAAAACTGCGCGACCTCGGTGGCCGCGTGGTTAAAGCCCTGAGCAGCGAAACCCAATCCCAGGGTGATGACCTGGCAAACACCCGGCGCGAGGATGAAAGCCACCCCAGCGTGGGTATGACCCCCGCCAGCTTGGCGCAATGCCTGCGTGGTGCTGAGCAGGGCGACTTGGCGGCCCAGTGCGATTTGGCGGCCGACCTCGAGGAGAAGTCCGCCCATTTGTTCAGCGAACTGCAAAAGCGCAAGCGGGCACTGCTGACGGTGCCGCGCCGGCTGGCGCCGCCGCGCAACCCCAGTGCCGCCGAGCAGCGCGACACCGACATGCTCAATGAACTGCTGGCCGATGCCCCCTGGTTTGATGACACGGTGCTGACGCTGGCCGATGGCATCTTGAAAGGGTTCTCCGGCTGCGAACTGCCCTGGCGGTTTGAAGACAAGCTGTGGCTGACAACCCCGGTTGAAGCGCCGCAGCGCTGGTTCAAAACCCACCCCGACCGGCCTGACGAGCTGCGCCTGCGCGACGGCAGCCATGAGGGCGCCGAACTGCGGCCGTTTGGCTGGATCATGCACCGCCACAAATCCAAGAGCGGCTACGTGGCCCGCACTGGGCTGATCCGCGTGGTGTGCTGGCCGGTACTGTTTTCGTCGCTCAGCGTGCGCGATTTGGCCGAGTTTCTGGAGGTGTACGGCCTGCCGATCCGCATCGGCAAATACCCATCGGGCGCCAGCCAAGCCGAGAAAGCCAGCCTGATGCGCGCCGTAATGGAGCTGGGCCACCGTGCCGGCGGCATCATGAGCCAGGCGATGCAGCTGGAGATCCAGCAGGCGGCCAGCGGCAGCCATGATCCCTTCATGGCCATGGTGGAGTGGGCCGAGCGCAGCATTAGCAAATCGGTGCTGGGCGGCACACTGACCAGCCAGGCCGATGGCAAGAGCAGCACCAACGCCCTGGGCAATATACATAACGAGGTGCGGCAAGAACTGCGCGATGGCGACCTGAAGCAGATTGCCGACACCCTGAACCGCGACTTGGTCTACCCGCTGTGGGCACTCAACGCCAAATCGTTCACCAGCCCCCAGCGTCTGCCGCGCCTGGTGTTCGACACCCAAGCGCCGGAGGACTTGGCCACCTACAGCCAGGCGCTGCCGCCGCTGGTGCAGATGGGCATGCGCATCCCGGTTGAGTGGGCTCACGACAAGCTGCAGATCCCGTTGGCCGACGACAAGACGCCAGTGCTGGGGATGCAGCAACCGCCAGCCGACAAACCCGGCGAGGCAGGCCTGACCTACCAGCTGGCCGCCCTGACGGCGCAGCAACAGACGCTGGCAAAATTCCCGGATCAGCAGGCGATTGAGGATGCGCTGGACGCACTGAGCGCAGGCGAACTCAACGAGGACATGCGGCAGCTGCTAGCCCCGCTGTTTGCGAAAGCGGCGCAAGGCCCGGAGGCATTGCAGCAGGTGCTGGCCGATCTGTGGCCACAGCTGGATGACTCGGCCGTGCAAGAGCGGCTGGCGCGCGTGATGTTTGTGGGCGAGCTGTGGGGCGAGATCAATGGCCAAGGCTGATATCTCTGCCGCGTTTGACATGGAGCCAGCCGACGCGGTGGCGTACCTGCGCGCCAAGGGGTACACCATCAGCGATCGCTGGCAGGAGGTTTGGCAAGGCGCCCACGCGCGGGCATTTACCGTGGCCAAGGCGATGCGCATGGATGTGCTGGAGGCGATCCGGGGCGAGGTCGACAAGACGTTATCCCAGGGCGGCACCTTTGCAGAATTTGAAAAGGCCTTACAGCCACAGCTGGAGAAACTGGGCTGGTGGGGCAAGCAGGTGATGGTGGATAGCGATGGCGGTGCGCGCCTGGTGCAGCTGGGCAGCCCGCACCGGCTGAAAACCATCTACCGCTCCAACCTGCAAACCGCCTACATGGCCGGCCGCTACCGCCGCCAGCTGGCCACCACCAACACCCACCCCTGGTGGCAGTATGTGGCGGTGCTGGATAGCCGCACCCGCGAAAGCCATGCGGCGCTCAATGGCAAAGTGTTCCGCTTCGATGATCCCATCTGGCAGTACCTGTACCCGCCGAACGGCTGGGGCTGCCGCTGCCGTGTACGGGCACTGACAGAACGCCAGCTACAGCGCATGGGGCTGAAGGTAGAACAGGGTGATGGCTATATCGAGACCTTCCAGGCCGAGTCCGGCATCAACCCGCGCACAGGTGAGGTTGAGATGGTCGACCATATGCGGGTGCGGCTGCCGAACGGCAAGACGATGACGCCTGATATCGGCTGGGCCTATAACCCCGGTAGTGCGGCATTCGGCACTGATGTGGCCATCGCCAAGAAACTGGGCACGGTGCGCGACATCAACTTGCGTGGCCAGCTGGTGCAGGCGTTGAACAACAGCCCGCTACGCCACCAACAATTCGCCAACTGGGCCGCCGATGTGCTGGCCAAGCGTCGGGCCGGCCACGGCGTGCAAGCACTGGGGTTTCTGCCAGAGGCGGTCAGCACCGCCATCACCGAACGCTTTGGCGTGGCGCCATCCCGGCTACTGACCATGAACGAAAAGAGCCTGATGCACGCTGACAGTGCCAAGCATTCAGCGACCGGCGTGGCCCTTAGCCAAGAGGAGCTGCTGGCATTGCCACAGATGGTCAATGAGCCTGAGGCCGTGCTGTGGGACAAAACCGATCCGGCGGTGCTGATGATCTATCCGGCGTCAGATGGGCGGGCCGTTAAAATCGTCGTCAAGCTGGCCCACCAGGTTAAGCGGCAGCAGCAGCCACTGGATGCCGTGATCAACACCTATCGGGCCAAGTATTCAGACCTGCGCAATGAAGGGCTC
>JAGOCY010000220.1 GCA_017998495.1 Corallincola sp. | reverse complement strand
CCAAGACCACATCAATAGATGACGAGTTGAAGGTCACCGCAGATCACGACGTGGTACTTGACAACCCCAAAGCCTGAACGCTACCTAGCTAGCTACCTACAGGGCCGGCAATTGCCGGCCTTTGTCGTTTTAGCCGCTGCTGCAGCTGCCGCTGTCACAGCGGCGGCTGGCCGGGCGCCAGCGGGCAAAGGCCCAGTAGCCGCCATCGAACAGCTGACGGAACAGCGGCAGGCGGCTCAGTCGCACCAGACAGTGCCAGCCCACCGCCGTATATACCGCGCGCATCGCCTCAGGTCCGCGCAGCAGTTCTCCATCAGCCGTTTGGACATGCAGCGCTGCCAGCAGCTCCTGTTGGCTGACGCCCAGTGCGCCCGCCTCGAAATCAGCCGCGCGAATGTTCTGAAAGCGCAGCCGCTCAGAGGTGGCCCGGCTTTTCAGCAACACCACCTCGCGGCTGCATAGGGCGCAGTCGCCGTCGTAGAGCATGGTCAGTGGATAGGTGTTCATGCTGCGCGCCCGTTGTTCTGGTTCTGCTGTTATTCGTAGCAGCATCCGTGGTTGATCACAGTTGGTGGATGCCGGGTGGGGCTTTTGCGTTGGCCTGCTGCCATGGTCGGGGAAAAATTGGTTAGCATGCCCGCCAGTGAGATAAGAGGGGGACGCCATGGCTATTCAGGCACCGCTGCGTTTTCTGGCAGGTGACAAAGCCCGCCGCCAACTGCTGGAGCGTGGTCTGCACGCCGATGATATCCGCCTGCTACTCGGCGCCAGTGGCGGCCCCAAATGGTTTGTGCTGGCCGGGTTGGATGAGTATCTGGCCAGCGACTGGCTGCCCTCGCGCCGCCAGCCCATCGACATGCTCGGCAGTTCGGCTGGTGGCTGGCGCATGTGTGCGCTGGCCCAGCCTGATGCGCTGGCCGCCACCCGCCGCTTTGCCCATTGCTATTCGCACCTTGATTACCCGGCCGGCAGCGATCGGCGCAAGGTGACCGAGATCAGCCGCCAGGTGCTGCATGCATTGTTGCCGGATGAGCAGGCGGTCCATGCTGTGGTTCACAACCCGCAGCGACGCCTCCATCTGGTGGCTGCCCGTGCCCGTCACCTTGCCGCCCATTCGCGGGCACTGCTGCAACTGGGGGGCATTGCCCTGGCCGCCGGAGCCAACGCTCTCAACCGGCGCTGGCTCAGCCGCTTTTACCAGCGCACCCTGTTTCATCATGGTGCCGGTACGCCCCCTGTTAGCTGGCCCGATCTGGGGTTGACCCAGGTTGAGCTGACCAGCGCCAATCTGGCGGACGCCCTCTTTGCCAGTGGCTCCATCCCCATGGTGCTGGACGGTGTGCGTGATATCGCCGGGGCTCCAGCGGGGCTTTATGTTGATGGCGGGGTTACCGATTACCACTTTGAGCTGGATGGTCCAAACGACGGGCTGGTGCTCTATCCCCATTTCTTCGCCGAGGTGGTGCCCGGCTGGTTCGACAAGAACCTTGGCCGGCGCACGGCCCCAGCCCGGCTGACCTCGACCTTGCTGCTCTGCCCGGGGCCGGAGTTTGTCGCTCGTCTGCCCTTTGGCCGTATCCCCGATCGCAGCGATTTCAACACCCTGCCGCATGCGGCCCGCGTCCGTTACTGGCAGCGGGTGATTGGCGAGAGCCGGCGGCTGGCCGATGCCTTCGCCGAGCGCTGCCTGCGTCAGGACTGGGCTGACTATCTGGAGCCGTTATGACCACCCTGTGGCTGGATGCTGACGCTTGTCCCAAGCTGATTCGTGAGATCTGCTTTCGCGCCGCCGAGCGCTGTCAGGTTCACCTCTATCTGGTGGCTAACCAGCCGATTGCCCATCCACCATCGCCCTGGTTGCACAAGCTGGTGGTGAGCAGTGGTTTTGATGTCGCCGACAACACCATCGTCGAGCGGGCGGTGGCTGGTGATATTGCGGTGACGGCGGACATTCCGCTGGCCGCCGAGCTGATGGCCAAACAGGTGGCGGTGATCAATCCGCGGGGCGAGGAGTACAACGCCGACACCGTGCGTCAGCGCCTCAACATGCGCGATTTTATGGACACCATGCGCAGCAGCGGCATTCAGAGCGGTGGTCCGCCACCACTGGGTGAAAAGGAACGGCGCGCCTTTGCCAACGCGCTCGATCGCGTGCTGGCCAAACGCGTTGGTCGCTAATCGCGGGCCTTAACGCAGCAGCTGGCGCTGATAGTGCAATAGCGACAGCAACAGGCCCAGACCGGCTAGGGCGCAGTAGCCGAACACTAAGCCACTCGAAGGTTGGCCGCCGCTGGCGAACCACAACGGCAGCAGGGTTAGCAACAGGTAAGCAGCCAGCAGCAGTGGTGCGGCTTTGCGGCAACGCCACAGGCACAGCGCGCCAGCCAGCAGCAGCGGCGGGCTAACCCACAGCTCGAGCGCCAACGGCGCCAAGGTGGATGGCGTGGCCAGCAGCCGCCACAGCTCATGGCCTGCCGCCAGCAGTAGCAGCAGCGGCACGCCACGGGCCAGCAGCTGATAGCCCGCCTCGCCCAGGCGCTGGGCCCGGTTGCTGTGGCGCTCTGGCAACCTTTAACCCTCTTGCTGTTGTGGCCGTTTCTGGCTCAGCGCTCCCAGCATTTCGCTGATGCGGCCGGCTTCACGCATCTTGCCTTGGCGCCCGGCCAGCTCCAGCTTGTGCTGCAGCCGCCGACAGAGGAACTGCAGCTCTTCCACTAGTAGCTCCATCTCCTCCAGCTGGTGCTGGGCGTGGGGATCGGTATCGCGCCGACTGGCCCCCATCTGCTCGACATAGCCGGGCAGGGCTTCAAACAGCAGGCCGGCCTGATTCACGGTGTTGAGATAGTGATGCAGGCTGATCTCCAGCGAGCTGCCAACGCGGTGGCTGCGGTCGATGGTCAGCGGCTGATCGGCCAGCAGACGGGCTACCTGTTGTTGGTCGCGCAGGCCGCCGGCCACTTTGCGCGCCAGCTCCGGCAGCTCCAGAGCGGCATAGCGGCCATCTTCATGGTGCTGCTCACGCAGTTCGCGCTGGGCCACCGCCAGCAGATCGGTGGCGAACAGATCGCCTGACAGTTGCAGGATCGGCACCAGATGGGAAAGGGTCAGATGGCGCACATTACGCTTGCCAAAGCGCAGCGCCTGAATGGTGTCGGCCAGCCCCAGCAGTTTGCCCAGGGGTGACAGGTCACCGCCAAACAGCCCCTTAGGATAACCGCTGCCATCGCAGCGTTCATGGTGTTCCAGCACGGCGCGATCCACCCCGGCTGGCAGGCCGCGCACGTTGGTCAGAATGGTCTGGCCGATCACCGAGTGGGCCTGCATGGTGCGGTGCTCTTCGGCGGTGTAAGCGCCCTCTTTGGTCAACAGCTCCTGCGGCAGGTGGAGCATGCCCAGCTCATGCAGGGCAGCGGCAAAGAAGGCGGCGCGTTGCTGGCTTTCTGGCCAGTTAGCGCCTTGGGCCAGGCCGGTGGCGAGATAAGCGGTGAGCAGGCATTTATCGAGGGTGTGAGGCAGCTGTTCGGCCATCACCGTCAGCTTCTGGCTGAGCAGCGGAAAGCCGGCCAGATCCTGACAATAGCTGCGCACGCGGTTGAACAGGGTCCAGCGCGCTTCCAGAGCCAGCAGGTCGGCGCAACCGCGCATGTTCTGCACCAGCCGTTCATAGAGATCGGCGGCGGTGATCAGGCGATCGAAATTGACCGAATCCTCGATCGGCTGCAGCAGTTTGTGAACCACCAGCAACTCGGCCTTACGCGGATCAATCGGAAATCCCTTCTTGAGCAGCAGCAGACCGTGCTCGTTGTAGATGTCGACACTGGCCACCACCGTCTGTTTGCGCATGCTGGCCAGCCGCTTGATGTAGCTGCTGCCATTTTCGGTTGCGGCCATTTGGACTCCCTCCCCTGAACGACTGCGATTTGGCGTGGATGTCATCAGGGGATCATGTTAATGAACGGTTATCGATGATCGCACGGAGTTGATCACATTT
>JAGOCY010000219.1 GCA_017998495.1 Corallincola sp. | reverse complement strand
AGAATCCCAAGCGTTCAAAGAACAGTGGTACGCGCGTCAGCACGATCACCCGCTTGAGCTCCAGATCCTTGGCGCGTTGCAGCATGTACTGCACCAGTGCGCGACCCTGGCCATTGCCATGCTGGTCAACATCCACCCCGAGGGAGCGGATCTCGGCCAGACCTGTGCCGTAGATGTACAACGCGGCACACCCGACCACCTTACCGTCGTGTTCGGCAACGGCGAAATCGAAAATGTTACGAACCAAATCATCACGGCTGCGCGGCAGGTTTTCACCCACTTTGGCCCAGTAAGTGACGATCTGATCAATGGCATCGAGGTCCGACAGACGGGCGTTGCGCACCCGCATCACCTCTGCCTTCTGGGCATCGAGACGGCGCTGGGCTTCAACCAGCGCACTCTTGACCTGACGATAGGCGGTACCACCAAAGGTCTGGCCGCGCTGCACATCTTCCGGCTTGAGCTGCTCGGCGCGGCCACCCACGGCCTCACCAACGCGGCGACGGCTGGTGCCGCCCACCACTTCACGCTTGGCCAGGCAGGCGTCGATGGTCAGATGGGGGAACACATCCTCATCGATCTGCGGGCAGAAGGCGCGCAGCTCGTCGAGGCTCAGCTCCTCCAGCGGCAGCTTGCGGCTGATCGCCGCCACCACCACTTCGCCGACGATATGGTGGGCCTGACGGAAGGGGATCCCTTTGGCCACCAGATAATCGGCCAGCTCAGTGGCATTGGCATAACCCTGCTGGGCCGCCTGCAGCGTGCGCTCGGCGTTGACCTTGACCCCGGACAGGGTCAGGGCGGCCATCTCCAGACAGTCAGCCCAGGTGTCGAGGGCGTCAAACAGCCCCTCTTTGTCTTCCTGCATGTCCTTGTTGTAGGCCAGCGGCAGACCTTTCATCACCGTCATCAGCCCGGTCCAGTGACCGAACACCCGCCCCGCCTTGCCACGGATCAGCTCCAGCGAGTCGGGATTTTTCTTCTGCGGCATCAATGACGAGCCGGAGGTGACCAGATCCGACAGCTCGATGAAGCCCGCTTCGCCGGTGTTGAAGAAGATCAGGTCTTCGGCCATGCGCGACAGGTGCATCATGCTGGTGGCGGCAGTGGCCACCAGCTCGATGGCGTGGTCGCGATCCGACACCGAATCAAGGCTGTTGAGGGTAGCGCGGTGGAAGCCGAGATCGTGGGCCAGCTTGTCGCGGTCGATCGGATAGGCGGTACCGGCCAGTGCCCCTGAGCCCAGCGGGCAGGTATCGAGGCGATGGATCGCATCCTTGAGGCGGCCGATGTCGCGGTCGAACATCTCGACATAGGCCAGACACCAGTGGCCGAAGGTGACCGGCTGGGCACGCTGCAGGTGGGTATAACCGGGCATCACCGTTTCCGATTCGCGCTCGGCCACTTCCACCAGCGTCTGCTGCAGCTGCACCAGCAGGCTATACAGGTGTTCGCCCTGATCCTTGCACCACAGCTTGAGATCGGTGGCCACCTGATCGTTACGGCTACGGCCGGTGTGCAGCTTCTTGCCCAGATCACCGACCCGCTCGATCAGCTTGCCTTCCACCCACGAATGGATGTCTTCGGCAGTGCTGGTCAGGATCTGCACCGGATCAGCCTGCACTTCGGCACGCAGGGTCAGCAGCGCTTCTTCCAGCTGCTGCTGCTCTGCGGCGGTCAGCACGTTGGCGCCAACCAGCGCCCGCGACCAGGCGATGGAGCCCAGAATGTCCTGCTCTGCCAGGCGATAATCCACTTTCAGCGAGTCGTTGAACGACTTGAAGCGCTGATCTGCCGCCTGCGAGAACCGTCCACCCCACAGTGCCATCGTTAGCTCTCCTGCTTCAGTGCTTTGATGCGGGTGGCCAGCGAATAGAGGCGGATGAAGCCTTCCGCATGGCTCTGGTTGTAGACTTCATCGGCGCCGAAGGTGGCGAACGCCTCGGAATAGAGGCTGTTGGCCGACTTCTTCTGCACCGCCGTCGCTGTGCCTTTGTACAGCTTGACCACCACTTCGCCGCTGCAGTCGCGGGCGAACACTTCGGTGGCGGCAAAGAGCGCATCCTTGAGCGGGGTATACCAGCGGCCGTCATAGACCAGATGGGCCAGCTCCAGCGACAGGGTGTCGCGGAACTTGCGGCCGCTCTTGTCGAGCACCAGCTCGTCGATGGCGCGCAGCGCAGCGACCATGATGGTGCCGCCCGGGGTTTCATAGCAGCCACGGCTCTTCATGCCGACCAGACGGTTTTCGGTGATGTCGACGCGGCCAACGCCGTGCTTGGCACCAATGGCGTTAAGCGCCTGCAGACAGCCGAGCGGCGACAGGGCTTCGCCGTTGACGCTGACCACCCGCCCCTGCTCAACACCGACAGTGACATATTCAGGGGTATTGGGGGCATCTTCCGGGCTGACGGTCCAGGTCCAGCAGTTGGGGCCGGCCTGATTCCAGGTGCTCTCCAGCTCGCCACCCTCGGTGGAGATGTGGAAGGCATTGGCGTCGCGGCTGTAGATCTTGGTCAGGCTGGCGGCGCAGGGGATCTTGCGCTCGGCCAGATAGTTGAGCAGCTCTTCGCGGCTACGCATGGTCCACTCGCGCCAGGGCGCGATCACCGGCAGATGCGGAGCCAGGGCAGCATAGGTGGATTCGAAACGCACCTGATCGTTGCCCTTGCCGGTACAGCCGTGGGCCAGGGCGTCACAGCCGGTCTTGAGGGCCACTTCGACCTGGTACTTGGCGATGATCGGGCGGGCCATGGAGGTACCGAGCAGGTAGGTGCCTTCATAGACGGCAGCGCCGGCCAGGGTCGGGTAGACGTAATCGCGGACAAACTCATCCTTGCAGTCGATGACATGGCATTCGACGGCGCCAGAGGCCAGGGCCTTGGCTTCAACGCCTTCCAGATCTTCCGCTTCCTGACCGACGTCAGCCACCACGGCGACCACTTCGCAGCCACCGTAATTCTCTTTCAGCCAGGGAATGATGGCCGAGGTATCGAGACCGCCCGAATACGCCAGGGCCACACGTTTGAAATTCTTGTTGGTGCTCATTGTTGGTTCCACCCAGTTAACCGAGAAGTTCAAGCAGTACGGAATTCTGCGCCCACATGCGATTTTGCGCCTGGGGCAGGATCACCGACTGCGGGCCATCCATCACTGCCGAGGTCACTTCCATCTCGCGATGGGCCGGCTGGCAGTGCAGGTAAAAACGGGCCCCGGTGCGGGCCATCAGCGCCTCGTTCACCTGATAGGGCATAAAGGTATCCATCACCTGCTCATAGGGGGTGGTGTCGCCCATCGACACCCAGGTGTCACCGTAGATGGCGTCGACGCCATCAAGGGCTGCCAGATCGTCGGTGACGATCAGGGTGCCGCCCGATTCGGCGTTGATCTGCTGGGCTTCCACCACCACCTGACCATCCACCGAGTGGCCGCGCGGGCAGCAGACCACCATGGTCGCCCCCAGCTTGGCGGCAAACAGCATCAGCGAATGGGTGACGTTGTTGCCATCGCCCACATAGCCCAGCTTGACCTTGCTCGGATCGCCGGCCACTTCCGCCAGGGTCATGAAATCGGCCAACGCCTGACAGGGGTGATAGAGATCGGACAGGGCATTGATCACCGGCACCGTACCGCCGGCGGCCAGCTCGTTGAGGGTGCTCTGCTTGTACACACGGGCGACGATACCATCGGCCCACTGGCTGATATTGGCACCGAAGTCGCGCACCGACTCACGCACGCCGAGGGCGCCATTCTGCTGATCGAGGTAGACCGCATGGCCGCCCAGCTTGTTGATGCCGATGTCGAAGGTGACGCGGGTACGCAGCGACGGCTTCTCAAACAGCATGACAATGCTCTTGCCGTTGAGCACCTGGGCAAAGGCCTTAGGCCGCGCCTTGATGTCGCGCGCCTTGTCGATCAGCCGCAGCAGCTGCTCACGGCGCAGATCCTTGACGGTCAGAAAATGGTTGAACGAACCCATAGCAGTCTCCAGTCAGGGGGCGTGTCAGTGACGCACCCAGGTGCC
>JAGOCY010000218.1 GCA_017998495.1 Corallincola sp. | reverse complement strand
GGCGAGGGCTACGCGCAAGGATAATGGCAGGCCAGTCAGCCTCTTTGCCACCAGCGAGGAGCTGGCCAAGCTCGACGGTAAGCAGGTGGAAGCCGTGCTGGCCGTTGGCACGAAGGATCTGCAGGCGAGAGAGATTCAAATCGCACAGCGCGAGCTAAGCATGAAGTCCGAGATGGAGGAAATGAAGCGCAGGCAAGATGAGCTGATGGTGAAGTTAAGTGAGCAAGAGCGGCGGTTGTCGATGATGACCAGCACGGGCCCGCAGGGTCGCGGCGGCCAGGCGGCGCCGGCTCAATATCGCGGTCCTGGCCAACCGATGCCGCAGGCGCCTCAGCAGATTGAAGGTCAGACGCGGCTCACTCAGCCGGGCGTGATTGAGCATACGCCAACCCAGGTGCTAACCCGGCGTCCGCAGGTGGACGGCGAGATGATCCGGACCATCACTCAGCGGTCTGTGCGACAGGTGAAAACCACCGGCGAAATCGAGGAGAAGGACTACACCGTGAGCCGGGTATCCGACGGTACCGAAACGACGGTGCGTGATGGCAAGGCTGAAGCGGTTGAAAAGAAGCGCCAGGAGGTGGCAGCCAAGCGCGAAGCTGAGGCCAAGCGCAAAGAGGAAGAGCAGACCGTCTATATCCCTGCGGGCAGTTTCTTCCAGACGGTAAGCCTGACTGGTGTTGATGCTCCAACCCAGCTGGCCGCGAAGGCATCGCCACGGCCGGTGGTGCTGCGCGTGAAGAAGGAAGCCATTCTGCCAAACCACTTCCAGGTAGACATTCGTGAATGCCACCTGGTGGCCGAGGCCACGGGCGATCTGTCGAGCGAGCGCGCGTTTATGCGGAGCAACGTGCTGTCGTGCGTGCGCAACGATGGGCGTGCTGTTGAGGCCACACTCCATGCACAGGCAGTCAGTGAGTATGACGGCCGCCTGGGGATTGCCGGCCGCTTGGTGAGCAAGAACGGATCGGCACTCGCTGGTGCATTGGCCGCTGGGTTCATGAGCGGGCTGTCTGAGGCTGTGGCCCCACAGCGCGTGGGCTCCATCAACACCGAGCCTGGCAGCGAGGCGTTGTATCAGACGGTCGATTTCGGCCAGATGGGGGCGTCCGCCACATTTAAAGGGGCCTCAAACGCCCTGGACAAACTTGCCGATTATTACATCGCGCTGGCAGACCAGATCCACCCGGTCATTGAGATCAACCCGGGCCGGAAGATCACCTTCATGACCTTGCAGGGCATTGCCCTGAAGCTGCGGTAAGGGGGCACTATGTCAGACGACGTGACCGCCACCGCCAGTGTGAAGCCGAAACCCTCAAGCGCCAGCCTGCTGTTGACTGCAGTGGGCGTTCTTGCAGTGCTGTGCGGGCCTGCTGGGCTTGGCCTGGCGGCCTGGACGGCGACGCGGGAAGTGCCGGCGATACGGACTGAGATCCAGCAGCACCAGCCCATCAAGGTGGTGGACATCAACCACCTGATGGCACAGCTTGAAAGCTGGAGCTTGAGCCGGGTGGACAAGCTGATTTACCTGGACCTGTTCATTGGCGTGGCCAAGGCCGAGGGGACGCTGGTACTGAATGGGGCGGCCACACTGGTGGTACCCAGCCACATGATCGTGCGGACCTATCCAGGGTTTGAGCAGATCAAGGGGATGGCGGACCAGTATGGTGTGGCCATCAACACTGACGCCATCAAAACGTCGATGAGCGCCGGCGACAAGGCCAAAGCCGAGCTCGATACGCTGCTTAATGCACAGTAAGCGGCCTTCACACTGAGCGCCAGCGTGGACGAGTGAACCACCCCTCATCACCGCTTACGCAGTGATGAGGGGCATCGTTTCGAGCGGAGCGGTCCTTGCCGCGCATCGCTCGAATTGACCATGAATGGCATCATCGGCCACAGCCCCAAGGGGTCTTACACGGCCTCCACCATCTAACGACGCAGGTTCGGGCGCCGATTTTCGTCGAATGCTCGTTTTCCGCGGCGCCTTCCTCGTAGGAAGCGTAGAGCTGCAGATGAGCGAAAGGCCGCGCTGCTTAAGCACACGGCCGGCATTTTCATCGGCGTGACAGGTAAACCCGCACGCCGTGCACACAAAAAGAGATTGGGACTTGCGGTTGTCAGCATGCTGACAACCGCATTCGCTGCAGGTCTGACTGCTGTATTGCTGTGGCACCTGAACCAGCAGCTTGCCGCGCTCGCGGAGCTTGTAGCCGGAGAATTGCCGAATTTGACCCAGGTTCACACTGGCCAAGGCCCGGTTTAATCCGCGCTTGGCTGCGCGGCCATTGCGCAGCCAGTTGCCGGTCTCGGGGCATTTCTTGGCTTTGGGCGCCTTCGCCAAGTTCTGGTGGTTAATGGCTTCGAACACCGCCACCACCGGGGTCTGCTCGGCAATGGCCCGGCTGATGTGATGAGAGCGATTGCAGCGGATATTGGCCATCCGTGCGCTTTCGGTCGCCGCCTTGCCCAGCCAGTGGCGCTCAGTGCGCGTCGGCGCCCGTCCTTTGGCAGGGTTCCCTTGGCGGCCGTTGGCCGCCGCTGCGCGCGCGTAGCGGCGCTGATATTTGCGTTTAAGCTGCTCGCGCCTGGCCAGCACCCGCTGTTCGTCAGGCGAGAAGTGGAAGCGGTTGCCGTCAGAGTCCATCACCTGATTGATGACACCCACGTCATAGCCGGTGACGACGGCTGAGAGTTCTTGGGCAGTCATGGCCCTCAGCTGTTCCCAAATCTCCGCCTCAGTGGGCACGTCGCGCTCGATGTCATAACCGATGGAGAGCCAGAAGCGCCTGCCTTGGCGTGAAAGAAACAGACTATTAGCCACTGAGGCGGCCGGCACCGGCAGCTGAAGGCCAAAGACAAGCGCACCACGGTCGCTTTTCTTGGCGCTGGCCCGAATGTGCAGCACGCACTGGCTGTCACCCAGCGGCTGCACGAAGAACAACTCATTGGTCACCAGCGCCGTGCGGCGCTGGTGTTTGCTTCGGGTTTTGGGCGCATCCCGCAGCCCTTTGGTAAAGCCATTCCAGGCAGAAAACCAATGCGAGCCGGCATTGCGTCGAATTTGGGCAGGTAGTTCACTCAGAAATGGCAATCGCTGCTGAAGGTAGGCTGTTTCCTGGCTGACGAACTGGCGCTCAGCCTCCGGCCGACCGGCAGAAACCCAGTCATCATAACGCTGGCGATTGTCGCGGGTTTTCTGGTTGTAAATCACCGTCGCACCGCCAATCCATCGCGCAAACAGCATTGCGGCCTGCTCGGAGAGCAGATCTGTGATTTCGATGGAGAGGCCGCGCGTAAACTTCATGCTGTAATTATATCCAGTGCACTGACGAAAGGGGCCGCTTAACTAGCGAATGAGCGCAAGCGTCATTCGTAGAATGCGCGGCCGGTTTGTTCACTCTGTCCATCTGGCGCCACCTCCTCCTTCCGGTTGCGCCCCACTGCAGGCGCGGAACACACAAGCAAAGTGGCGGCGTGAACCAAAAACCGGAAGGAACCTATCAGCGGGCGGGCAACCGAGCGCGAAGCGGGGGTGACAGCCCGGCAAGAGCGCAGCAGATGGACCTGCGCGCGACGGGTTGAGTGGTTATTGGGGGTGGGATGTCTTTTACCCCAATAACCTGCCTTTCGATTGTTCTCTCCCCATGGCTGGTGGTGAAAGCCAACCACGCGGCGTCTCGATGTATCTACGGGAGTTCGATATAGCCGCCCGGCGTATGAGGGCCAAGAGGGCGCTACGCCAGAGCTTTCATGCCAATTTTGGTCGCTATTTGAGGTCATTCTTGACGCTGAGCCCTGGATCGCGTCGCCGACAATGGCTGGTCTAAAAACCAACCATAGGTGTGTCCAATGGGTCGAGTCCGTTTTCGGCTGGCGTTGATCGCAGTAGCCGTGACCATGTTTGGCGTAGCGACCAGCAGCATTGCTGGCGAGCCGGTCAACCCGGCAGATCTCAAAAAGGCCCTGACAGCCAGGGGTGAAGTGAAGTCCATCGAGCCGCTGCCGCTGAACCAGCTGATGAT
>JAGOCY010000217.1 GCA_017998495.1 Corallincola sp. | reverse complement strand
AGCTGCTGCTGCGCACCCTGATCGGCCACTTCTGGGAGCACCCCTACACCCCGCCCAAGCTGGCGCGCTGGGGCACCGAGCTGCATGACCGCTTTATGCTGCCGTGGTTTGTCGAGCAGGACTTCAAGGATGTGCTGGGCGAGCTGCGCGCCGCCGGCCATGCCATCGACGACAGCTGGTTTGCCCCCCATTTCGAGTTCCGCTTCCCCAAGATCGGCGATTACGCCGTGGCCGGCATCGAGCTGGAGCTGCGCAATGCCCTCGAACCCTGGCATGTGATGGGCGAAGAGGGGGCCATCGGCGGCACCGTGCGCTATGTCGATTCATCGGTCGAACGGTTGCAGGTCAAGGTGTCGGGGCTGGCCCCGGATCGCTATCGCCTCACCTGCAATGGCCAGACGGTGCCACTGCGCCCCACCGGGCGGGTGGGCGAGTTTGTGGCCGGGGTACGTTATCGCGCCTGGCAGCCGCCCTCCTGTCTCCACCCCACCATCGCCGCCCACGCGCCGCTGCGCTTTGATCTGGTGGACAGCTGGATGAACCGCTCGCTGGGGGGCTGCCAATACCATGTGGCCCACCCCGGCGGACGCAACTACACCAGCTTCCCGGTCAACGCCTTTGAGGCCGAAAGCCGGCGTCTGGCCCGTTTCTTCCGCTTCGGCCATACGCCAGGGCGGGTGGAGACGACCGAGGCCAGCCCAAGTGGCGAGCATCCTTTTACCCTGGATCTGCGCCGCGGTTGAACGCGGCGCCTACGCTTTGGGTAAGATGCGCCCCCCGCTGCAACAGGTGAGCGACCGTGGCTGATGTAATTGCCCCCTGGCTGGCCAACTATCCGCGCTCCGCCGACCGCTATCACGAACTGATGGCGGCCGACGGCCAGCTGCGCCCCCACTGGCAGCCCGTGATCAGCCAGCTGCAGGCGCTCAGCCCCGGCCAGCTGGCCCATCGTCAGGAGCTGCTGCAGCGCCAGATCCAGGAAAACGGCGTCACCTACAACGTCTACGCCGACGCCAAGGGGGCTGACCGCCCCTGGGAGCTGGACCTGCTGCCGCAGCTGATCCCGGCGGCCGAATGGCAGCAGCTGGCGGCCGGGATCGCCCAGCGTGCCCGCCTGCTCGACGGGGTGCTGGCCGACATCTATGGCCCGCAGCAGCTGCTGCAGCAGGGGCTGCTGCCCACCGATCTGATCTTTGGCCACAACAACTACCTGTGGCCCTGCCACGGCATCCGCCCCCATGGCGGCCGTTACCTGCACCTCTATGCCGCCGATCTGGCTCGCGCCCCCGATGGCCGCTGGTGGGTGATCGCCGACCGTACCCAGTCGCCCTCCGGCGCCGGCTATGCGCTGGAGAACCGCCAGATCATCACCCGCACCCTGCCTGAGCTGCACCGCCAGCAGGGGGTGCAACCGCTCAGCGGCTACTTCCGCGCCCTGCGCAACCTGCTCACCGAGCAGGCCCCCCACGATGGCGAGTCGCCGCTGGCGGTGGTACTGACCCCCGGGCGCTACAACGAAACCTACTTCGAACACCTCTATCTGGCCCGCCACCTCGGCCTGCCGTTAGTCGAAGGGCAAGACCTGACGGTGCGCGGCGATACCCTCTACCTCAAGGCGGTCAGCGGCCTGCGCCGGGTACATGGGGTACTGCGCCGCCTCGATGACGACTTCTGCGATCCGCTGGAGCTGCGCAGCGACTCAGCGCTGGGGGTGCCCGGCCTGCTCAATGTGGTACGCGCCGGCCGGGTGCTGGTGAGCAATGCCCTCGGCAGCGGCGTGATCGAATCACCCGGTCTGTTCGGTTTTCTGCCAGCCATTGCCGAGCAGCTGCTGGGTGAACCGCTGGCCCTGCCGCAGCTGGCCACCTGGTGGTGTGGCGAAGCGGAAGTGCTGGATGACGCCCTGGCCCGCCTGCCGCAGCTGGTGATCAAACCGGCCTTCCCCTCCCAGAGTTTTGAACCGCTGTTTGCCGCCCAGCTCGACGACGCCGGCCGCGCCGATCTGGCCCGCCGCATTCGCGCCATGCCCGGCGCCTACGTGGCCCAGGAGCAGGTGCGGCTGTCGCAGGCGCCGGTGGTTACCGGCCCCGGCAAGCTGGAGGCGCGGGCCATCGGCATGCGCGTGTTTGCCGTGGCCACCGCCGACGGTTACCGGGTGCTGCCCGGCGGCCTGACGCGGGTAGCCAGCGAGGCCGGCATGGGGGTGGTGTCGATGCAGCGCGGCGGCGCCAGCAAGGATACCTGGGTGCTGGCCGACGGCCCGGTGGCCAGCGATGCCCCGGCCTCACGCCAGCTGGGGGTGCGCGACATCGTGCGCCGCGACAGCCACCTGCCGTCGCGGGTGGTGGAGAACCTGTTCTGGTTCGGCCGCTACAGCGAGCGCTGCGACACCCAGGCCCGGCTGCTGCGCAGCGCCCTGTTGCGGCTGATTGGCGACGATGGCGGCGGCAGCGACACCGACGAAGCACTGGCCACCACTCAGGCGGTGGGCGAACAGTTCGGCCTGCTGCCGGCCGTGGATGAGGAGGCGCCCCAGCCGCTGCCAGCCCGCCTGCTCACCGCCTGCCTCGACAACCAGTTTCACAACAGCCTGCCGGCCAACCTGCAGCGCCTGTACGCCGCCGCCGCCCCCATTCGCGGCCGGCTGTCGCAGGAGAACTGGCTGGCGGTGGCCGCGCTGGCCCGTCAGGGACGCAATCTGGCCAGCGTCGAAAAAGATCTGGGCGACGCCCTGGCCCAGCTGTCGCCGCTGGTCACCGCACTGACCGCCCTCTCCGGCTTTGCTTTAGATGACATGACCCGCGATGTCGGCTGGCGCTTTCTGATGCTCGGCCGCCGTATCGAACGGCTGCAGTTCTTTGCCGGCGCCATCGCCAGCGTGCTGGCCAGCCCGGCACTGGGGCTGCAACCGGCCAGCAGCGGGCTGTCGGTCGCCACCCTCGACAGCCTACTGCTGCTGGGCAACAGCCTGATCACCTATCGCAGCCGTTACCTCAGTTCGCCGCAGCTGCTGCCCACCCTGGATCTACTGCTGCTCGATCCGCACAACCCCCACGCCCTCAGCTTCCAGCTGGAGATGATCGAACGCGGGCTGGAGCAGCTGCGCGACGAATACGGCAGCGCCGTTGATAACCCGCTGGCGCGCCCCAGCGAGCGGCTGCGGGCACTGGATCTGGCGGTGTTGGAGCCGTCGCTGTTTGGCGATATCGGCCAGCAGGCAGCGCTCACCAGTCTGGTCGCCCTGCTCCATGATCTGGGCGAACAGGCCGCCGCCCTCTCGGACCGCCTCAGCCTGCGCTATTTCGCCCACGCCGATCAGACCACCAGCTACGGGGTCAGCCCATGAGCCAGGCCGCCGGCTACCGCATTCATCACCTCACCCGCTACCACTACGGCAGCCCGGTGACCCTGTCGCTGCATCTGCTCCACCTGTTGCCGCGGCCACTGCCGCAGCAGCAGATCAGAGCGCAGCAGTTGACCATCAGCCCCGAGCCCAGCCAGCGCCAACAGCGGCTGGACCCCTTCGGCAACCCGGTGGTTAACCTCGCCTTCGATCAACCCCACCGCGAACTGAGCGTCGAGCTTACGCTGGAGCTGTGGCGCCAGCCGCGCCCGCCCGAGCTGCCCAGCCCCGGCTGGCAGAGCGTGGTCAACGCCTTCGCCTACCACGGCCAGCCGCTCACTGCTGATCTGCTGGAGGCCCAGCGCTACCGCTACGAGTCGCCCCATGTGCGGCTTAAGCGCAACTTTGCCGACTATGCCCGCGACTGCTTTGGCGACGACACCCTGCTGCTTGATGGCTGCCGGGCGCTGATGGCCAAGATCCACCGCGAATTCACCTTCGATGCCAGCGCCACCGACATCGCCACCCCGCTGCTCACCGTGCTTAAAGAGCGGCGCGGCGTCTGCCAGGATTTCGCCCACCTGATGCTGGCCTGCCTGCGCAGCCTGGGGCTGGCCGCCCGCTACATGTCCGGCTACCTGCTCACCCGGCCACCGCCAGGCAAACCCCGGCTGATCGGCGCCGACGCCACCCACGCC
>JAGOCY010000216.1 GCA_017998495.1 Corallincola sp. | reverse complement strand
GAACAGGCATCTACGGCGCAACGTGTTGATGAGCAGCAGGATGGCCTCAAATTCCGCATTATCGATCAGCCGCGGGTGTTGCCCGATCCTGTCGGGCCACCGCGCCTGATGCTGCTGACGGCTGTGCTGGTGGTGGGCCTCGGTGGCGGCCTGGGGGTGCCTTTCCTGCTGGGTGAGATGAATCCGCGCATTTTCCGCGGCCGGACCTTGGTCCATCTGACCAACATTCCATTGCTGGGTGAGGTCACTGACAGTCAGCCGGTAGCTCAGAGCTGGGCAGCCCGTTTTGGTTTGCTGCTGTTTGTCGGCCTGCTTAGCGGGTTGCTGATGCTCTATCTGCTGCAGGCCGGGTTGCTGCTATACGGCGGTGAGGTGATGCTCGACAAGGTGCGGGGCGTGGCCCAGGGAGGTTTGTAATGGGCATCATTGATCGCGCACTGGAAAAACAGCAGGGGGAGTCCACTGCGGCCCGTCCCGAGCCTGTGGTGGCGCCAGCCGCAGCTGTGGCTGCACCACTTGAGGCAGCCGTTGATAGCGCTGCTATCCACAGCGTCAGCGAGACTGTCGATGCGGCCATGGATAACGGCACGCCGCAGTTCATCATCGATTTCGAGTTGCTGGCGGCGCAGGGCATGCTGGTTCCCGATGATCGTCGTTCGCTGATCAAGGAAGAATACCGCTACATCAAGCGCAAGCTGCTGCACAACGCCTTCTCGCCAGCGGGTGAACTGGCCCCCAAGGCCAATCTGGTGATGGTGAGCAGCGCCAATCCACACGAAGGTAAGAGCTTCACCGCCATCAACCTCGCCCTGTCGATCGCCCATGAGCAGGATCGCACTGTGCTGCTGGTGGATGCCGACGTGGTCAAGCCCTCCCTTGGAGAACACCTTGGGCTGCCCCCTCAGCGCGGATTGGTTGATTATCTGCTGGGTGAGGTGGACGACATCGGCACGCTGATCGTCAACACTAACCTGCCGCGCCTCAAGCTGATTCTGGCTGGCCGCCAGCATCACCTGACCAGTGAGCTGCTGGCCTCGGAGCGGATGACTCAGCTGGTCGCTGAACTGGGTAGCCGCTATCCGGATCGGATGGTGGTTTTTGATTGCCCGCCGTTGCTTGGCGTTTCTGAGTCACACAGTATGGCCATGCTGGTGGGGCAGACGGTGTTTGTGGTGGCCCATGGCCAGACCTCTCAAAAGGATGTGCAGGCGGCGCTGGAGCTGCTCAATCCCGAGGCGGCTGTGGGCTTTGTCCTTAATCGGGTACCGGCGGGACGGAAGAAGCCTTATGCCTACTATGGATATTACGGCAAGCGCTAAGGGCGCCAAGCGGCTGTTGCTGGCAACACTGTTGCCAGCGCTGGTGATGGCTGGTGAACTGCGGGTAGAGCCTGCCGTTACCTTGGCCCCCTATTACACCACCAATGTTGAGCGCAGTGCCGACGCCCAAGAGTCGCTGGTCACCCAGCTGCAGCCGTCGATCCTGCTGGTTGGCCTGGGGCGAGACTATCGGGCCGCCCTCGATTACGGCTACAACCACAATTTCTACTCCGACGACAGCGACGCCAACAGTGGCTATAACACCCTGGCGGCGTCTGCTGACTATCTGCTGGCGCAGGGGATCTATGCGTTTGCGACCGCAGACATTGCCCAGCAGAGCACCAATCCTGAAGACGGTCTGCTGGTCGATAGCGGCAATCGCGGTGGCAACATCAGCGACACCGAGAGCTACAGCGGTGGTCTGCGGGCGATGCGTGAAGGTTACTGGATGCGCGGCGGCGGTGAGCTTGCCGGTCGTTATGTCGCCAGTGACAGCGGCAACTTTGAGACCACCAAGGGTTACGATGGCAATCTGATGCTGCAGCAGGGGGTTGGTGCCGGCCCCTGGTTCTATGACCTACGCGGTGACGCCAGTCAGGAGCGCTCAGATGGACTCGATGTCTATCAGTCAGAGCAGCTGGATCTGCGTGGCGGTTACAGCCTGTGGCGTGGCTTTGGCCTCTATGCCCGCTTCTATCAGGATCAGGCCCGCTTTGGAGAAGCTTCACGCAACCGGCTCGCCTCCGCTGGCGGTGGTGTGCGCTTCAGTCCAGGGCCTCAGCTGACCTTTGACCTGGGCTACAACGCCGTCACCAGCGGTGATGCGGATGATTATGTGGATGCACGTCTGGTGTGGTTGCCGTCCAGTCGTAGCCGCCTTGAAGCCAATTATGGGCATCGCTATTTCGGCGATTCCTGGGGGCTGCTGGCTAGCCACGGCACCCGCAAGCTGCAGCAGTCGCTCTCTTACCGTGAGGAGATCTCGACCACCAGCCGCGCCCTGACGCTGGGCATACCGTTCGCCCGTTCCTGTCCGCCCGGGGTGAATGACCCCTTTGATCCGCGCTGCGTGGCTGCCTCACAAGAGGCGCCTGATGGCTACAAAGAGGTTGAAGGCCAGATCCCGATCGATGCCATCGATAACAGCGTCTATCTGAGTCAGTTGTGGCTATACAGCCTCAATCTCGATCTGCGTACCCAACAGTGGCAGCTCAATCTCTATCAGGATGAGCGGAGCCAGGCGAGCGACCTGCTTGATGGCGAGCACTATGAGGATCGCGGTGCTCGTCTGGACTGGCGGCTACGGTTGTCGGAACGCAGCGCCCTTGAGAGTGGCGGGGTAGCGCGCAGTTACCGTCGTGATCAACAGCTTGACCGGGATCGCGAGTGGCTGTTGCGGTTGGCTCTGGTGCGAACCCCCAATAGCTACAGTCGCTGGTCGCTTGAGACCCAGTATTTTGATCGGAATGCCCAGCAGCAGGACGCTAGCTACGACGAGTGGCGGTTGGGTCTCAGCTACACCTACTACCTTTGAGAGCTTATGTATCGTGATTACTACGGCTTCAGTGACAAGCCGTTCCAGCTGACTCCTGACCCCCGCTTCTTTTTTGCCGCGGGTTGTCATCAGCGTGCGCTCTCTTATCTGCGTTACGGCTTGACCCAGGCCGAGGGTTATATCGTGGTCACCGGGCCAGTGGGCTCAGGCAAGTCGACGCTGGCCCGCCATCTGGTGAGTGAAGTCGGTGAAGCGCCGATCGTCGTCGCCCAGCTGGTCTCCACCAATCTGCTGCCGGGTGAACTGCTGCTGTTGATCGCCCGTGAATTCGGTGTGGATGCGCCGAATGCGGACAAGGCGCGGTTGCTCGAAGGGTTGCAGGTTTTTCTGGCCCGCCTTCATCGTCAGGGTAAGCGGGCCTTGCTGATTGTCGATGAAGCCCAGAACCTGCCCGCCGAATCGCTGGAGGAGCTGCGCATGCTCTCCAACTTTCAGGTGGGTAGCAAACCGCTGCTGCAGAGCTTTTTGCTGGGCCAGGAGGAGCTGCGCGACATCATCGATAACCCGGCGATGGTGCAGTTCCGCCAGCGCATCATTGCCCAGTGTCATCTCGAACCGCTGACCGTCGATGAGGTTCAGGCCTACGTCGAGTTTCGCCTGCGCCGGGTGGGCTGGCAGGGCTTTCCCGAGTTTGATGCCGGGATCTGGTCCACCATTCACCGTCACACCAACGGCATCCCCCGCCGTCTCAATCTGTTCTGCGATCGTTTGTTGCTGCTGGGCTATCTGGAGGAGCGTTCCCGTCTTGATGCGGCTGCCGCCGAGGCGGTTGCCCAGGATATGGAGCCGCCGCCGCCACCAAGGCGTGATGCCACCCGAGCGCATGCTGCTGCGCCAGCGATGGCTAGTGCCGCAGCTGTTGTTCATCCCTTCTCCCCGGAGGCGGTGCGCAACCAGCCACTGCCCCAGCCGTGGCCCGGTCTGTTGCAGGCTGTTCACTATCTGGATCGAGCGATTGAAGAGAAAGTCCGGTTGCTGAGTTATCTGGATGAGCAGATCGCCGCGCGTCAGGAGCTGCTATCTGCGGCGGCGCCGGTAAATACTAGCGATGTCGAGATACCCGCGCCGCAGGTTGAGCTGGGGCCTCAGGTCTGAGCCGGTGTGAGCTAGATAAAAACGGCGCCCGCGGGCGCCGTTTTTGATCCGGTTGGCTGTTTAGCCGTTGCGCTGCG
>JAGOCY010000008.1 GCA_017998495.1 Corallincola sp. | reverse complement strand
CGCTGCACTGGCAGCCGAGCGAGGAGACCCAGGAGGTGTTCGACACCTGCAAGGTGATCGCCGAGCAGGACCCGCTCGCCCTTGGCACTTACGTCATCTCCATGGCCGGCGCCCCCTCCGATGTGCTGGCCGTCGCCCTGCTGCTCAAAGAAGCGGGTGTCAGCTTCCCGATGCGCATCGCTCCGCTGTTTGAAACCTTGGCTGACCTCGACAATGCCAAAAGCTGCATGACCGAGCTGCTGGCCCTCGACTGGTACCGTGGTTATATCCAGGGCTGCCAGGAGGTGATGATCGGCTACAGCGACTCAGCCAAGGACGCCGGCATGCTGGCCGCCGCCTGGGCCCAGTATCGCGCCCAGGAGGAGCTGGCCGAGCTGGCCCGCAACGCCGGCATCCGGCTGGTGCTGTTCCATGGCCGTGGCGGCACCATCGGCCGCGGCGGTGGCCCGGTGTACAAGGCGATCCTGTCGCAGCCCCCAGGCTCCATCGACGGCGGCATGCGCGTCACCGAACAGGGCGAGATGATCCGCTTCAAGTTCGGCCTGCCGGAAACGGCGGTACGCACCCTGTCGCTGTATGCTGCGGCGGTGCTGGAAGCCAAGCTGATCCCACCGCCAGAGCCCAAGGATGACTGGCGGGCACTGATGAACCAGCTGGCCGCCGACTCCTGCAGCGCTTACCGCGATGTGGTGCGCGGCGAGCCGGACTTTGTCCCCTACTTCCGCGCCGCCACCCCCGAGGTGGAGCTGGGCAAATTGCCGCTGGGCAGCCGCCCGACCAAACGCAAGGTGGGCGGTGGCATTGAGAGCCTGCGCGCCATCCCCTGGATCTTCGCCTGGGCCCAGAACCGGCTGGTATTGCCCGCCTGGCTGGGCGCCGGTCAGGCGCTGCAGCAGGCGCTGGATCAGGGTAAGGCGGCAACCCTGGAAGAGATGTTCAAGACCTGGCCGTTCTTCCGCTCGCGCCTCAACATGCTGGAGATGGTCTACCAGAAAGCCGATGTGTCGGTCTCCCGCTACTACGAACAGGTACTGGTGCCCAAAGAGCTGCATCGCCTGGGTGACCGCCTGCGTAACCAGCTGCAGGCCGATATCCAGACGGTACTGACCCTGACCCACGACGCCAACCTGATGGAGCGTGAGCCCTGGTCACTGGAGTCGATCCAGCTGCGCAACCCCTACATGGACCCGCTGCACATGCTGCAGGCCGAGCTGCTCAAGCGCAGCCGCAGCAGCGAGGAGATGCCCAAGGCGGTAGAACAGGCGCTGATGGTGACCATCGCCGGTATCGCCAACGGTATGCGTAACACCGGTTAAGCTGGCGCGGCTGATCACACCCAGGGCTGCCCGCAAGGCAGCCCTTTTTTGTTGCTGCTTACGCGTTGTTACTGCGGCCCGCTGGACAGCCCCCGGCGACGACGACTAGCGTGGATCTGCCCTGAACCACGGAGAAGGTCCATGTTGTTGCGTCCTCTTGCCCTTGCCCTGCTGGCTCTGACCAACAGTGCCATCGCCGCCGAGCTGACCGCTCCGGCTTCCAAAATCAGCGCCGTCACCGTCTACCCCGATCGCGCCCAGGTCAGCCGCAGCCTGACCATGGAGCTGCCCGCCGGCAGCCATACCCTGCTGGTGGAGCAGCTACCCGTCAGCCTCAATCAAGAATCGCTGCGGGTGAGCGGCAGCGGCAACGCCGCAGTGCGCATCAGCGCTGTCGATCTGCGCCCGGTCTACCTGACTGCGGCAGCGAACGAGCGCCAGCGCCAGCTGCAGCAGCAGCTGACTGAGCTGCGTGACCAAGAAGCGGGGCTGCAGGCCCGCCAGACCGCCCTCGACAGCCAGAGCGCCTTTATCAACGCGCTGGTGGCTAGCCCGGCCCCGAGTGACGGCAAGGCCCAGCCCGCACTCAGCCCCGAACAGTGGCCACTGGCGTTGCAGGCAATCGGCCAGGGGATGCGCGACATCGGTGAACAGCGGGTCAAACTGGCGGCCGAACAACGCCAGCTGGCCGAACAGATCGCCGTGGTTGAGGCCGAGCTGAACCAGATGGCCGGCGACCAGCGCGCCACCCTGACCGCCGCCATCCATCTGGAGACGCGCGGTGGCAGCAGCAGTTTCAAGCTCGACTACCAGCTGCCCGGGGCGCGCTGGGCACCGGTCTACGACGCTAATCTCGATACCGCCAAACAGCAGCTGAGCGTCACCACCGCCGCCTATGTGCAGCAGGCCACCGGCGAAGACTGGTCTGGCGTGGCCCTGACCCTGGCCACCGCCCGCCCCAGCGCCGGCACCAGTGCGCCTGAGCTCAGCCCCTGGTGGATCGATTTTGCCCCGGCTGAGAGCGAAGGACGCAGCGCCAAAGTCGCTTACAGCCCGGCGCCCGCTGCCAGCAGCATGGAGATGGCCGACAGCCTGATGATGGAGCGCAAGAAAGAGGCTGGGCACGAAGAGATCGCCATAGATGTGGCGGCGCTGCAGAGCACGGACTTTATCGCCGAGTACCGGGTGGCCGGGCAGGTGAACGTAGCCGCCAACAACAGCCGCCAGCGCTTTGTGTTGGCCGAGCAGCAGTTTCCGGTCAACCTCAGCCTGCGCGCCGTACCGCGCCTCGACCCGCACGCCTATCTCTACGCCACCCTCAACTATGACGGCAAGGCGCCGCTGTTGCCGGGTGAATGGCGACTGTCGCGCAATGGCGCCTACATCGGCAGCCGTACCGATCCGCTGCTGCGTCCCGGTGCCGAACGGCTGCTGGCCTTTGGCGTTGATGATGCGGTGACCCTGAGCTACGACCAGCTGGCGGATCAGAAAGGCGAGTCAGGACTGATCAGCAAAGACAGCACCCTTGAGCGCCGCTACCGGATCACCGCCGAGAGCGGTCACGCCAAGGCGGTGCCTCTGACCCTGCTCGATCAGCTGCCGGTGGCCCAGAATCAGCAAATCCGGGTCGAGCTGCTCAAGGAGAGCCAGGCACCGAGCCAAAGCGATGTCGATGATCAGAAAGGGGTGCTGGCCTGGGAACTGGAACTCAAGCCCGGCAGCAAAGCCCAACTCGATTTCGGCTATCGCATCAGCTATCCCGGCAAAGGCCCATTGCTCGGCCTGTGAGCCGGCCAGCCATAAAAAACGGGCTCCCCAGGAGCCCGTTTTTTATTCAGCAGAAGGCGCGATCAGTTGATGGCGTCTTTGAGTGCTTTGCCAGCGGAGAAAGAAGGCACTTTGGAAGCAGCGATCTGGATCTCGGCGCCAGTCTGCGGGTTGCGACCGGTGCGCGCGGCGCGCTCGGAAACCTTGAAGGTACCAAAGCCAACCAGCTGTACGGCATCGCCGTCTTTGAGGCTGGCAGTGACGGCATCGAGCATGGCTTCGAGGGCGTCTTTGGCCTTGGCTTTGCTGATATCGGCGCCAGCGGCAATCTTGTCGATCAGATCAGTTTTGTTCATGGGCAGATGTCCTCGTTGTTTTCGGTCGGTCCGTACGGTCGGCGGCGTCTCTCCGGCGACAAATTAAGGAGCAAAAGGGCTGGACGTGCAAGAGACGGGATCAGCGATTTGGCCGATTATGGGAAAGCAGTCACGAAAACGGCAGACGCGGCGCAGGCCGCGTCCCGTCTGCTTTACACACGATAGCGACCCACGCTGTCGGTCAGCGCCGCCGCCTGACGGGCCACCTCTTCGGCAGTGGTGGCATTGGCATCGGCGGCGGTGAACGCCGAAGCGGCAATATCGCGAATATTGACCACGTTGCGATTGACCTCAGCCGCCACATGGCTCTGCTCTTCAATAGCGGCAGCAATCTGGGTGCTCATGTCCATGATGCGACCAATATCAGCGGTCATCTGCTGCAGCAGCTCACCGGCCCGCTCGGCCTGACCGGCACTGGCCAAGCCTTCATCACGACAGCTCTGGATCAGCTCGACGATCTGCCGCGTCTGCTGCTGCAGATTGCTGATGATGCCGCCAATCTCGTTGGTTGACTGCTGGGTGCGCATAGCCAACGAGCGCACCTCATCGGCCACCACGGCAAAGCCACGTCCCTGCTCGCCAGCGCGGGCGGCCTCAATGGCGGCATTCAGCGCCAGCAGGTTGGTCTGCTCAGCAATGGCGCGGATCACATCCAGCACCGAGCCAACGGTCTGGCTCTGTTCGGCCAGGGTCGACACCACGCTATTGGCATCATTGAGGCGGCCAGCTAGGGCGCGAATACGCTGGCTGGTGGCATCGACCTGATGGCGCCCTTCCAGCGCACTATGGTTGGTTTGGGCAGCGTTACGCGCAGCCTGCTCGGTATTCTTGGCGATCTCTTCGATGGTGGCCCCCATCTCAGTGACGGCGGTCGCCACCATGTCGGTTTCGCTCTGCTGGCGCACCATGTCGCTGTGGGTGCGGTCGACATTGGCCGCCAGTTCATCGGTGACCTGATTAAGTTGCACCGCCGCCTGCTGCACCTGACCCACCAGATCGGCGAAGGCCCCGGTCAGCAAACCAACCTCGCTGGCCACCTGCGCCAGCTCGTCATCGCGACCGGCGGTATCAACCCGCAGCCGCAGATCACGGCTGCTGACCACGCTGCGCACATAGCCGGCGATCTGAGCCACCGCCCGGCCGATGGATCTGTTGATGCTCAGTGACACCCCAACCACCACCGCCACCACCAGCAGAGCCAGGATCAGGGTGTTGCGGCTGGTAGCCTGCTGCAGCACCTCCACCTCCGCCAGCACCCCGGCGGCGAACTGACGGAACCCCTGACGCAAGGCATCCGCTGACTGGCTCAGCTGGCCGCGCAGGCCAGAGGCAGCATCCAACCCCAGCATCTCCGTTGCTGCCACCAGCGCACGAAAGTCCGCCGCATAGCGCTCAGCCAGCTGGCTCAACTCGGCCTTGGCGGCATCGTCATAGGCCGCGCTGGCGGCAATGGCCGCGTTTAACTCGGTCAGCCCCTCATCAAATCTGGCCAGATACTTGAGGTCGAGACGCAGCATGAAGTCCTTTTCATGCCGCCGCAGCTGCAACATGGCCGCAGCCGTACGGTAATCCTGCTCGGCATAAACCGCCTTTTCGATGCTGTGCACGGCTTTGCGCAGGCTGCCGTAAAGCCCATCCTCAGGGGTCAGCCCCACCTTGACCACGCCATCCGCATAGGCGGCAAAGGCACGATCAAAGCGCGCCAGCTCGCTGGTGAGCATAACCAGCCGCTCGGCGCTATCCGTCGCTGCGTGTTGCTCAAGATGTTGCAGACGGTCAGCCATGCTGGCGCTGGCTGCCTCCACCTCCGCTCGTACCGCCAGCTCCTTTTCGGCGCTAAAACGGGCCACTCCCAACAGCGCTTCGGCCAGCGCGCTATTCGCCTCATCGGTGGCGGCGATCAGCTCGGCACCACGTCGCATTCCCTGAAACCCCCACAACGCAACCAGCAAGAGAGCAACCAGGCCAACAACCATCAAGGCGGTGGTCAGCCCCAGCTTGTGGCGAATCAACATGGTGAGACCTCACGTTATCCCGAAGGAGGTAAATGACTGCAATCAGCATAGCAACCGCAACGACCGCTGTTGCTGTTACCGAGTTATGCGCCGGCTCACGTTTCCCGGGCGCTGGCGATGGGCGCCATTGACTATAAATTAGTCACGCTCTCTGCTCATCGCAGGCTTTTCCATGGACAGGTTCTCGATTGCCACCAATTTCGACCGCTACTTCAGTGTGCGTTACGCCAAAACGGCGGCACTGCGCCAGTTTGCCTTTCGCATCCGCCATCAGGTTTACGCCGAAGAACTGCACTGGGAGGCGGTCAACGACACCGAGCTAGAACAGGACAGTTGTGACAACTATGCCCATATCTGCCTGCTGGAGCATCGTCCCAGCGGTCAGTTTGCCGGCACCGTACGGCTGGTGATCCCGCCCTGCCACGCCACCGACCAGCCACTGCCGTTCGAAACCTACGCCAGCGATAGCGTCTGGCCTCACGTGGTCGATCCCAAGCGGCTGGAGCGTGGTTCATTTTCGGAGATCTCGCGGCTGGCCGTCCCCAACAGCTTCCGCCGACGGCGGGAAGAGGCCGGTAAGCCCTTTATTCTCAACGGCGAATCCAGCGCCCGCGTGTTCACCGAAGAGGAGGCGCGCAGCTTTCCCAATATCGCTATCGGCCTCTATCTGGCCTCCATAGCTCTGGTCGATATCTGCCACCACGACCACACCTTCGTGATGATGGAGCCGCGGCTGCAGCGCCATCTGGTGCGCTTCGGGCTGATGTTTGAACAGAGCGGCGAGCCGCTGCAGCACCATGGCACCCGCGCGCTTTATAGCCTCAAGCGCGACAGCCTGACCCGCTATCTGGCCCCCGAGATCGCGGCCCTGTATGAGCTGATCTACGGTAGCCTCAACCGCCAGCTCAAACTGGTACCTTATGGCCCACTGCAGTAGTGCCTTCGTCTATGACGAGGCCTTCAGCCGCAATCTCGGCTGGCTGACAGCGGACGAGCAGCAACGGCTGCGCGGCGCCACCCTGGCCATCGCTGGCCTCGGCGGCGTGGGTGGCAGCCACCTGCTGACCCTGACCCGGCTGGGCGTTGGCGGTTTTCATCTGGCCGATTTCGACCAGTTTGAACTGGCCAACTTCAACCGTCAGGCCGGTGCCCGCACCGACAGCATCGGCCAGCCCAAACTCGACACGCTGGTGGCCATGGCCTTGGCCATCAACCCTGAGCTGCGCATTCGTACCTTCAGCAACGGCATCACCAGCAGCAATATCGACGCCTTCATCAGCGGCTGCGAGCTCTATGTCGATGGCCTGGATTTCTTTGTGCTGGCGCTGCGCCGCCAGCTGTTTATGGCCTGCCATCGGCAGGGACTGCCGGCCATCACGGCCGCACCGCTGGGGATGGGCGCGGCGCTGCTCTGCTTTATGCCGGGGCAGATGAGCTTTGATGATTACTTCGGCTTTGATGGCGACGAACAGGGTGATGCCCTGCGTTTTCTGCTTGGGCTGGCACCCGCCGCGTTACATCGGCCAGCACTGGTGGAGCCCTGGCGCATCGACTTGGCCAACCGCCGAGGCCCGTCCACGGTAATGGGCTGTGAGCTCTGTGCCAGCCTAGCCGCCAGCGCCGCGCTCAAGATCCTGCTGAGGCGCGGCCCGCTCAAGATCGCGCCCTGGTCTACCCAGATCGATGGCTATCGGCTGCAGCTGGTTCATCGTCGCCAGAGCCTGCGCCACCCGCTGCAGCGGCTGCGTTACTGGCTGGGTCGACGGCGGCTTACAGCTCGCACTGATAAAGCTGGATAACCCCAGCCAACTGGCGCCCCTCCATCACCAGCAACGCCGAAATGGCGTGGCGGGTCATCACCTCCTGCGCCTCCTGCAGTGATGCCGACGGCGCTATCACCCGTGGTGACCGGGTCATGATGTCGCCGGCGCTCTGACGCAAAAACTGATCGCCATACTTTTCCAGCGCCCGACGCAGATCGCCATCGGTGATCAGGCCGCACACCTCGTCAGCCGCCACCACCACCACCAGCCCAAGGCGACCGCGGGTGGCCTGCTGGATCACTGCCGCCGCCGAGTCTTCAGGGCTGACTACCGGCAGATCCTCGGCGCGCATGCGATCACGCACCCGCGTCAGCAGCTTGCGGCCAAGGCTGCCACCGGGGTGGAAGCGGGCGAAATCCTCCGGCTGAAAGCCACGGGCGACCATGGCGGCGATGGCCAGCGCATCACCCATCACCAGCGCCGCCGTGGTTGACGAGGTAGGGGCCAGCGACAGCGGACAGGCCTCCTCCGGGGTGCCGATCGAAAGATGAAAATTGGCATTGCGGGCCAGAGTTGACGCTGGCTTGCCGGTCATGGCCACCCAGATGTTGCCGTTGGCCTGCAGGAAGGGCACCAGCCGGATCAGCTCCTCGGTCTCGCCGCTGTTGGAGATGGCGAGAAACAGATCGTCCTTGCCAATCATCCCCAGATCGCCGTGCCAGGCCTCACCCGGGTGGAGAAAGAAACTGGGGGTACCGGTACTGGCCAGGGTAGCCGCGATCTTCTGGCCGATGAGGCCGGACTTACCCATGCCACAGATCACCAGCTTGCCACGCGAAGCCAGGATGGCGTCCACCACCTGATCAAACTGCTCATCTAGCAGACCATCAAGGGCGGCGATGGCGGCGGTTTCCAGGGCGATAACGCGGGATGCCTGCTGGCGATGGCGGGATGAGTGGCTGCTGGCCATGGTTGCCTCGATGTTCGGTCACGACGGCGACAGCTTACGTCATCCACATCGTGGCGCAACGTTGTCCCAGCCACCTCAGGCAGCGCTAGCTAATGGCCGTACCCCCTGCCATAACTGCTGGTGAAGCAGTGGCAGCTGGCGCTCATCGCCACCGCTCGCCAGCCAGCCGGCCAAGGTCGCAGCCACATCCGGCCAGGGGCGCGGCGCAGCCGCCGGTAGCGCCAAAAAGCGGGCCACACTGGCGCCATCGAGCTGGTTCATGGTCGCCGCCAGCCCCAGTTGAGCCAAAGCCAAGGCATTGGACTGCTGCTCAAACTGCCCCTGCAACGGCTTGACCAGCAGCTTCTTGCCCAGATGCAGGGCCTCGCTCGGCAGTTCAAAGCCGCTGTTGGCGATGATGCCGCCACAGCCAGCAATCGCCTCAGGAAAGCGCTGGCGGCACAGCGGCAGCCAGCGCAACGGACCGTCGATGGCCGGCTGGCCGCTGGACTCCGGGTGGAAACAGAGGAATTGCCAACCGGCGAACGGCTGCAGCAGCTGGCGGATCGCCGCTGGTTCCTCAAACGGCAGATAGACCACAATGGTGCGCTGCTCACAGCCGCTGGCACTGATGCTGGTATCGATCACCGGAGGCAGCAGCGGGCCATCAAAGTGGTGCCAATGCAGCCCCACCGCCCGCGACGCCGGGGCAAACAGCCCCATCACCAGCCGCGAGGCTGGGTCAAAACCGGCCCGCGGCACCGCCGCATGGCCAAAGCAGGCCTGATGAGAGAGGGCCAGTGATGGCACCCCATGGCGTTTGGCCGCCCAGGCGACCACCGGTTCAAAATCGGTGATCACCAGATCGTAGCGGCTCAGGTCGAGACTGCGCACATCCTGCCACAAGCGACGCAACCCGGCCTGACGCAGGGTCCGCCACAGATCAATACGGCCGTGGCGGTGGGCAAAGGTCAGGCCAGCGCACAGGGCAAAGTCAGCGAAAGGCTCAACGCCAAACAGCGCCTCACGCGGCCGCCCAGAGATCAGATAATCGGCCTCAACCCCGGCCGCCGCCAGCCGCTCGGCCATCACCCGGGCGCGAGTCAGGTGGCCATTACCTGTGCCCTGAATGCCATAGAGGATGCGCAGGCTCATGCGGCAGCCTCCACTACCGCCAACGCCACAGCGGTGCCAATGGCCGCGCCGATCAGTACATCAGCCGGAAAATGCACCCGCAGCATTACCCGCGACCAGCCTACGGCAGCGGCCCAACCAAACAGCGGCAAGGCCAATGACGGCCAGCTGGTCGTCAGCAGCGTGGCCATGACAAAGGCGCCGGCGGTATGGCCCGAAGGCAGGCTGAAGCGATCCGACGGCTCAACCACCGCCGCTACCCCTGCCAGCCGCTCGGCCGGACGGTGGCGGCGCAGGCTGTTTTTCAGGATCAGATAAAGGGGCCGCTCAATGGCAAAAGCTACCAGCGCCAGCAGCAGGAAGGTGGCCCCCACCTCGCCCCCCCACTGCCACGCTGCCAGCCCCACCAACGGATAGAGCAAGCCGTCGCCGCTACGCGACAGCAGCCGTGCCAACGCCACCCAGCCCCAGCGACCATGACCGGAGACCATCCGGAACAGCGCTTCGTCCGCCTGTTGCAACATCATCAGCCTCATGTCGTTGCCTCCTGTGCAGCCACTTGGGCAGGCTAGAAGGTGCAGATGACAGGGCGGTGACAATTTGACCAGTGCGACCGTTGCCGCAGTATGGGCGATTGCGGCTAGCCGGTAGCGGCATATACTGTGGTCGACTTCAGGGCAGCCAACGGGAGTGAAGGCCATGGAATACAACACCTCGGCATTGTGCGACATCTACCTCGACACCATTGATGTGGTAGAGCCAATCTTTGCCAGCTACGGTGGTCGCCGCTCCTTTGGCGGGCAGATCACGACCATCAAATGCTTCGAGGACAACGGCCTGATCGTCGAAGCCCTGCGCAATAACGGCAGCGGCCGGGTACTGCTGGTGGATGGCGGTGGCTCGCTACGTCGCGCCCTGATCGACGCTGAGCTGGCCACCCTGGCGGCCGACAATGGCTGGGAAGGGATAGTGCTGTACGGCTCGGTGCGCGAAGTGGATGCGCTGGAGGAGATCGACATCGGTATTCAGGCTCTTGGGGCCATACCTGTCGGTGCCGACACCAATGGCAGCGGCGAAAGCGACGTCGCGGTCAATTTCGGCGGTGTCACCTTTCTGCCCGATGATCACCTATATGCCGATACCACCGGCATCATTCTCTCTCCCGATCCCCTCGATATCGAGTAACCGCCATGGCTGTGCAGCCGGCCGTCACCCCCTGTGATCTGCAGGTGGTGCACTGGCTGCGCGCACGCGCCAGCGGCCAGTCACTGCCGGTCATCGGTGTGCAGGGCGCGCAAGGAGCCGGCAAAACCACCCGTTGCCAGTTATGGGCCGAGGCCCTCAGCGCCGGCGGCATCGCCACGCTGGTGTTGGCCCTCGATGATTTCTATCTGTCGCGACAGGCGCGTCAGCAGCTGGCCGCCCATGTCCACCCGCTGCTGAGCAGCCGCGGCGTACCCGGCAGTCATGATCTGGGCCGTCTCAATCAGGTGCTCGACCAGCTGGCGCGTGGCCAGCGCCCTATTGCCCTGCCCCGCTTCGACAAGGGCCGCGATGATTGCGGCCCCGACTGGTGGCTTAACGGCCCTGTCCAGCTGGTACTGGTGGAGGGCTGGTGCGTTGGCCTGCCGCCCCAGTCAGACGCAGCGCTGAGCCAGCCGCTCAACCGGCTGGAGGCCGATGAAGATGGTGATGGCCGCTGGCGGCGTTATGTGAATCAGCAGCTGGCAGGTCCCTATGCCCAACTCTGGCAACGACTCAATGGGCTGATCGCCCTTGAGATCCCTGACTTTACCTGGGTCAAACGCTGGCGTGGCGAGCAGGAGCAGATGTTACGTGCCCGTTGCCCCGGCCAAGGGATGGATGATGTCGCGCTCGACCGCTTTATCGCCCACTTTGAACGCCTGACCCGCCACGCCCTGAGCGCCATGCCCGAGGTTGCCGACCTGCGATTGCCGCTGGGTGCCGACCATCAGCCCTGCCAAGTAATGCGGCGGCCAGGGACTTAAGTGGCGCCAGCCTGGTGCGGCAGCGTGTCACCACTGTGCAGCCGTGCACCAGCAGCGCTCACAACCAAGGCCAAAACCCTGAGTTTTCCTTGCTTTTCCGGCCTGCCGAAGCTGGCACAGAAGCTGCTATCTCTTTGGTGGTACGTCACTGGGTCAGACGGTGGCGTACGTTCTCCAGGGTTGCCGCTTGCTTCGTCAGGGCCAGGGATTTAGCGAAGCAAGCGGCTTTTTTTGTCTGTTTTTCCCCCATCTCATCCCCCCTCAAGCGCCAGAGCGCGGGCAAAATCACACCTTGCAGCGAAAGCCCCCGGCCCACGGGCAACGCCGGTTGTCAAAGTGGCTGTTCTGTCGATACTGTTGAGACAGACCGCCACCCGATTGAGCGTGCGTGGAACAGGAAGGTATGACCCCCAACAGGCCCGAACCGGATCAGGACGACCTGCTCTTCTTTGCTGAGGAAGCGCCCGACAGCGACAGCAGCGCGGAGCAATCCGAAGCCTGGCGTATCCTGATCGTCGATGACGACCATGAGATCCACGCAGTGACCCAGCTGGCGCTCAGCGGGCTGGTGATCCTGGAACGCGGCCTGCAATTCCTGCACGCCTACTCTGCTGATGAAGCCCGCGAAGTGCTGCGCCAAGAGCGCCATATCGCCGTAGCCTTGCTCGATGTGGTGATGGAAACCGACGATGCCGGCCTGCGGCTGGTCGAATTCATCCGTAACGAGCTGGGTGACAGCGATATCCGCCTGATCCTGCGTACTGGCCAGCCCGGTTACGCGCCCGAAGAGCGGGTGATCAAAGAGTTCGATATCAACGACTACAAGACCAAAACCGAACTGACCCGCAACCGGCTGGTGACCTCAGTGATCACCGCCATCCGCAGTTACCACCAATTGATCATGCTCGACCAGAGCCGGCGCGGCCTGGAGAAGATCATCCAGTCGTCGGCCAACCTGATGGAGCATCAGGCGATGGCGGCCTTCGCCGAAGGGGTGCTGACCCAACTGGCGGCGGTGATCGGCTTGCGTCCTGAGGGCCTACTCTGTGCCCGCCGGGGCCACCCCAATCAGGAGGGTGAAGACCCGCCCGGTGTCTACGTGCTCGGCGCAGCTGGGCGTTATGCCCACTTTATCAATCAGACGGTCGATGCACTGCCAGACAGCGCTATCCAGGATGCCGTCAACCGCTGTCTGAGCCAGCGTAATCACCTGTTTACTGACAAAGAGACAGTGCTCTACATCAACAGTGGCGGCAATGATGCCGCCATCTATGTCGATTCGGCACGGCCGATGGAGCAGTTCGACTGCAGCCTGCTTGAGGTGTTCCTGACCAATATCGGGGTCGGTTACACCAACGTGAATCTGTTCCAGCGGCTGCAACGGGCGGCCTATCTGGACGAACTGACCCACCTGGCCAACCGCACTGATTTTATCCGCCAGCTGGATCTCTTCGGCGAGCAGCCCGAAGGCAGCGGCGTGGTCGCGATTGTCGACATCAACCATTTTTCCGACGTGAACGATGGCCTGGGCCAGGAGGTCGGTAACCTCGCCCTGCGCGCTGTGGCGGAACGGCTGGTGGCCTCGCTGGGGGCGGAAACCCTGGTGGCGCGGGTCGGTTCGGATGTGTTTGGGGTGATCGGCGATGCCGAAGTGGTTACCCCGGAGCGGCTGCTGGCCGCATTCAACCTGCCGTTTGTGGCCGGCGAGCATGCGCTGCAGCTGCGCGCCACCCTCGGCTTGTGCCATCAGGAACAGGCGCGTGGCCGGCGCGGGCTGGATATTCTGAAACAGGTCTTTATCGCCCTTAACCTGGCCAAGAAGGACAACAGCCAGCGTTTCTCCTTCTATGAATCACGCTTCGAAGACTCGACCCGCAGCCGGCTGGAGACCATCCGCTGGCTACGCCAGGATTTTGCCGAACGCAAGCTGCAGGTCTGGTATCAGCCGCAGATCGATCTGGCCAGCGGCAAGGTCACTGGTATGGAAGCGCTGTTGCGCTGGCCAGACGGCAAAGGCGGCTTCACCTCGCCAGCGGTGTTCATTCCACTGGCGGAATACTCGGGGCTGATCATCGATATCGGTGCCTGGGTGCTGGAGCAGTCCTGCCGCGATCTGATCGCCCTGCGCCCGCACTACCCGGATCTGCGAGTGTCGGTCAATGTCTCCATGCAGCAGTTCCGCAGCCCTGATTTCCTCGACACCGTTCATCAGATCGTCAACCGCCTGCAGATGCCGAGCGGCGCTCTGGAGCTGGAGATCACCGAAAGTGTGGTGATGGACGATCCCAAAGTGGTGATCGCCATCCTCGGCAAGCTGCGTGAAGCCGGCATGAGCATCGCCATTGATGACTTTGGCACCGGCTTCTCCTCCCTCGGCTATCTGCACCAGTTGCCGGTGGATCGGGTAAAAATCGACCGCAGTTTTATCTCGGTGGTCGACACCATTGGTGAAGCCGTGATCGCGGAGATGGTGGTCAGTCTGGCCCAGCGCCTGCACTTGGAAACCATCTGTGAAGGGGTGGAGACCGAGACCCAGGTGGAGTACCTGCGCAAGATTGGCTGCGATGGCATTCAGGGCTTTCTCTACGCCAGGCCAATGCCCTTTGCCCAACTGCAGGAGTATCTGGCGCAGCGCAACGGCTAAACAGCCAACCGGATCAAAAACGGCGCTCGCGGGCGCCGTTTTTATCTAGCTCACGCCAGCTCAGACCTGAGGCCCCAGCTCAACCTGCGGCGCGGGTATCTCGACATCGTTAGTGTTTACCGGCGCCGCCGCAGATAGCAGCTCCTGACGCGCGGCGATCTGCTCATCCAGATAACTCAGCAACCGGACTTTCTCTTCAAT